>REEF01001005.1 GCA_007695205.1 Planctomycetaceae bacterium | reverse complement strand
AAGACGTCGTCTCCCAAGCTGATTTCCAAGCAGACCGTCAAACCGATTGCCAAGTCGCTTTGTCCGCTATCGTTGGATGAGACGGATAGTAAGGTTGGGGCGTGTGCTCATGGAGCGGGCTCCCGAGCGAGCGACAAGGGTTTTTTGCCAATAAACGTGGCAGATTACTTGGAGCTTTTGGATTGGACGGCTCGTCAAATGCGATCCGATAAGCGAGATTCGACTCCGGCTTGTGCGAAACCGATTTTCGAGCGACTGGGAATTGGTACCGAGGCATGGTGCGAGCTGACGAAAAACTTTGGTCGGTTGTTCAGCACAGTAGCGGGAAAACCGAATGTGATCGACTCGACCCGCAGTCGTACTCGCGGGCAGCGTTACCACGTTCGCTCAGAGGCCCGACAGCTATTGGTGGCATAGCGTAGTAGGTTCGATCCGAGCAGCGAATCCCCCTGGGCCATTGTTTCTGTTTCGCGGTCCGCGCGACTTGTCTTGAAGTCCTGCGCCCTGATTCCCCGTCAGGTTGATCTTTGCGTGGCCGTCGCCCGCTCCTGCCCTTGTTTTGCACGCAAAGTCCCTTTGTCCAGTCCTAACAATCGAATCGTTCCGTTTTCAGTGGGTTCTCATATTTATGTGTGTCCCCAGCTGTGCCCGGTTTGACCGATTTAATGTGTGTCCCCGTGTTCGTTTTTCCAGTGGGTTCCCATATCTATGTGTGTCCCCGTTTCCCGCGTTTTCCGTCTTCGTTTTCAGTAGGCATGGGGATTACATGCCTAGGAAGGTTGGTAGCCAAAGGCTGACGGAGGGGATGAAGGTGACGATCAGTAATGTGATGGCCAGGGGGATGAGGAACGGCAGGGTCCCGCGCATCACGTCTTGAATGGAGCTGCCGGTTACTGATGCCAGGACGTAAAGTACCAGGCCCACGGGGGGCGAGAGCAATCCGATCACCAGATTCAAGATCATGACGATACCCAGATGCAGCGGGTCGATACCGAACTCGTGCGCCACAGGCAGCAAGACTGGCACGAGGATCAACAGGGCCGCTACGGGTTCCAGCAGCATACCGATCAGCAAGAGAGCCACGTTGACCAGCAGCAGGAATACGTACGGGTTGTCCGTGAAGGCTAACAAAACCTCTGCCAATCGCTGCGGGCCTTCTTCACGCGCGATCACCCAGCCGAACAGACTGGCGGCCGATACGATCAGCATGATCGAACCGGTGGTCCGCGCCGTCTGCAGCAGCACTTCGTACAGACCGCTCAGCGAAAGCGAACGGTAGACGAGGCTCAACAGCAGCACGTACATCACGGCCGCTGCGGCCGCTTCGGTGGGCGTAAACACACCGCCCAGGATTCCGCCCAGGATGATAATCGGGGTCACCAGGACGGGCATCGCTCCGAGGGTGGCGGATAACACGTTGCTGGACCGGTCTTCTTCGCATGCTTCGGGCCGATGTTTCAGAGCGTAGATGAAGACGTACAAACATAGAACGGCGGCCAGGACCAGCGCGGGCAAAACGCCGGCGAAGAACAAGGCACCGATCGAAACACCTGCCGTGACCGCATAGATGATCGCCGGGATGCTGGGCGGCATGATCGGCCCCAGCATCGAGGAAGCCCCCGTTAAACCCAGGGCAAAACCATTGGCATAACCCCGTTTTCGCATCGCGGGCACCAATACCGAACCCAAGGCCGCCGCATCCGCAATCGCTGCTCCGCTCATCCAGGAAAACATCAGGCTGCTGCCGACATTCACATACCCCAAGCTGCCCGGAACACGGCCCAGCAGAGCCATCAGCCAGCGGAACAACCGATCGGCCAACCCGGCCGCATTGCAGAGATAGCCGGTCATGATGAACAGGGGAACGGCCAGCAAGGGGAACGAGTTCAATCCGGCAACGATGCGCTGCTGTGCAACGCCCAACGAAATATCCTGGGACACCATGACATAGACCAGGCAGGGAAGCAGCAAGGCGAAAGCCACCGGGACTCGAAGCACCAACAGTCCCAGCATGCCCAAGATCAAAAACGCCAGGATCATGAGCAGCTCCCGTCATGGGGCGCGGCTGTGTCCCTCTCGATGCCATCGACGGCTTCCGAGCGGTCGCATCGGAACACGGCCAGGATGTTGGCGACGCCGTGCACGGCGATCAGCCCCAACCCGACGCTCGCCGCTCCGTACCAGTAACTCTTCGGGATGCCCAGCGCCGGTGACCCGACCAAACCGACTCGCCACACAAAGCGGAATCCGCCGATCAATAGCAGCAAACATGCCAACACGACCACTGCATTCTGAAAGCACTGCAAATGCCGTCTGGCCTTGCTTCCCAGCCACGGAGAAATCACATCCACCGCGATATGCTGGCCCTGAGCCATCACCATCGCCGCTGCCAGAAAGGCCAGCCAGATCAGCGTGAAACGAGCCCATTCCTCGCTCCACGAGATGGGTGCATGGAGCAGGTAGCGCGCCACAACCTGAGCGCTCATCGTACCCAGGATCATCAGCAACAAGCCCGCCGAAGCTCCGCGTTCGACGGCGACCAACCATCGCATCCTGCCAGCAGGCGTAGCACGCTGCAGCTCTTGCGTGTTCATGGCTCCTCCGCATCGTTCTTCGATTCTTGCTCGCCCCTATCGTCGCTGGAAAGGCCCGTCTGCGGCAAGGGGTCCCAGTCGCTGATCGTCTGGTACAAGCGGCTGAACGGAAACCCCGTGGCGAAGAACTGCCTGGCGCGGCTGCGAAAGGCATCGCGATCAACGTCCTCGACCACCTGCAGCACCTGCTGCTCGCGCCACCGATCCAAGATCTCTTGCTCGTCGCGCGAAGTTCCCTGATCCACCTGGGCTCCCAAGTCCCGAAGGGCTTGTTTCAAGGCGTCTTGTTGGTCGCCCGTCAATCGTTGCCAGACGCGCTCGTTGACCAGGATCTGGATCGAGGATTGGATATGGCCCGTCAAATTCAGGTGGCTCTGAACCTCGTGAAAACCCATGGCCTGGATCGTCGGGACGGGATTTTCCTGACCGTCGGCCAGTCCTTGCTGCAACGCCATGTAGACTTCGGCAAAAGCCACCGGCATCGGACTGGCTCCCAAAGCCTCGCCAGACGCTTGCCACACGCGAGCCGCCGGCAGTCTGAGCCGAAATCCACGCAGATCGTCCGGGTGACGGATCGGCCGATTCGAGGTGATGTGTCGCGAGCCATAGACCCACGTATCCAAGACTCGCACCCCATACCGCTTCAACAGCTCGTCCCACAACGGTTGGATCAGCGGTCCGTGAGCGACTTCCAGCATGTGGTCCAAGTCGCGAAAAGCGTAAGCCGCGTCGAAAGCGCCCAGTTCTGGATACCACATGGCCAGGAACGAAGGGCCGGCGATGGCCAATTCCAGTTCGCCTGCGACCAACTGTTCCAGCAGTTCTTCTTCGCTGCCCAATTGCGCGGCGGGATAAACGGTCAGTTCCAGCCCGACATCGGCGGCGGCGATCCGATCGGGCAAGTGGGCCGTGCCGTGAGCATGCGTCGGTGATCGCACTTCGTACACATGTGCCAAACGCAACCGGACCGGCCGTCCATCCGGCGGTTGCGGCTGGCATCCGCCGAACCAGGCGCAGGCGACTGCCAGCAAGACCGGCACTGGTCGGAACGGGGCACGCATCCTTATCCCTTTCGAATCGCTGCGGCAGCCACGCCTACCCGATGACAAGACGGCTCTTATTTCGAGGCCATCGCTGTTGGAAAATCTTGGTTCATCCAATGCACTATACACGAAATCGATAAATGCAGGTATGACGATACACCTGCTCGGGCCGCACCGTGATGGGAGGAAAGTGAGCGTGATGAACGGCACCTGGCAGATTGCCCGTTTCCAAGCAAACACCACCAAACTGCGGATAATGACATCCCGACTTGCCTTGTAAGCTGCCATCCAATTGGTTGCCGGTATACAAGACCAGTGCTGGCGCGTCGGTCAACACGTCCATCGTCCGCCCGCTGGCCGGGTCGCTTAGCGACGCGACTTGGCGCACTCGTTCCGTCGCGCTTCGCAGCCGGTATGCCAGGTCATATCCGGGCACTTGCCCTGCCCGCTGGCCCACCCGCTGGCCGATCCGCATCGTTTGCTGGAAGTCCAGCGGCGTTCCATCGACGGGCAACAATCGGCCGGTCGGCAGGGTTTCCGCGTCGGTTTCCGAGTATCGATCGGCATCGATGTGCAAGGCATGTTGCAGGACATCTCCCGCGCCGGCACCGGCCAGGTTGAAATAGCCATGATGGGTCATGTTGATCGGGGTCGGCCGATCGGTCACCGCCTGATACTCGATGCGTAAGCTGTGATCCTCCGTCAACTGGTACACGACATCCGCCTGGACCCGGCCCGGGTAACCTTGATCGCCGTCGTCGCTGACGATTCGAAAACGGACCGCTGGTCCTTCGTCGCGCGATATCGGTTCGGCTTGCCACACTCGCCAACTGAATCCCTGCTGGCCGCCGTGCAGATGATGTTCACCGCTGTTGCGAGTCAATCGATAGGTGGTACCATCCAGCGTGAACTGGGCACGCGGGATACGAAAGGCGACTCGGCCGACCACACAGCCGAAATAAGGACTGTGCGACTGATACGAGGCCAGATCATCGAACCCCAACACAACGTCTGCTGGTCGGCCATCGCGATCGGGCACCAGCAACTCGGTGACGGTCGCCCCGAGGCTGATCGCTCGGACGACCAATCCGTTTGTGCTGCGCAGCGTGAACCGCTCGACGTCCTGCCCATCTCGAGTCCGTCCGAAAGTTTCGCGTTGCAGGTCCTCCATCAGATTCTCATTCTTCCGTAAGTTGCGTCAGGGCGTTGAGCACTTGCTTGGCTTCCTGCACACCGCCCAATTGCCTTGCCAGCTCTTTGGCCATCTTCAGATGCTCGAAGCTCAGCGCCGTCTGGGAGACCGCATGGGGCGTTTTGGCTAGCGTCGATGGGGACGCCGCTTGGGCTGTCGGTGCGGCCGTTTCCTGCGACGTTTTTCTGGGGACGACTTTCGGAGCTGTGGGGGATCGTGAGCCGATCTTTTTGGACCGGATCTTCCTTTTCGGCAGCCCGGCCTTGGTCTTCATATTCGTCTTGATCGTGCTGACATACTTGGGCGTGGTAGGAACGCCCATCGAGGTCAGTTCGTCGGCGATATCCTTCGGTCCGCGATCGGGAGAAACCGCCAGAATGTCCTGGATCAGCCGCGACTTGTTGACTTCTTCACCAGCCGAGGCAGCATTTTCCTCAGGTGCATTCGCGGTGGCTTGTGCGGGCTTTGTTGCGGGTACATGGGGCGCTGTCTTCTTCGCCATCACATCTTCTCCTATCGCGGCGGTTAAAGGAATGCGATCCTGCCGGACGTTTCCGGCGGACTTTCCATGGCGGTCGACGCCCGACGGCGGTACGCGTCCGGCCATGGGATCCTTAAAAGTACCCCCCAAGAATATGCTTGTCCAGTACCTCTTGCCCTTCGCATCACTCCGAGCGTCGGCGGAGGACAAAGCGAGCGACGGACCGTTATTCGCCGAGCGTGCTTTTGCGTCGTAGGATATGATGATAATGCTGGGCGAAGCGGTGCGCTTCGTCGCGGACATATTGCAACAACCGCAGCGCAAACGCATGGCGACTTAGACGCAGTGGTTCACTGCGGCCGGGCAGAAAGATCTCTTCATCACGCTTTGCCAGCGCGACAAGCGCCGGGGGCTGGATACCGAGTTCATCAAAAGCGGAGATTGCGGCCTTCAATTGGCCCTTACCGCCATCGATCAGCAGCAGATCGGGAAACACCTGGGCCTCGTCGCTCATCCGCCGAAACCGCCGAGCGACGACCTCGTAGATGCTGCGATAGTCGTCGATGCCCGCGACCTCGCGGATCTTGTAGCGGCGGTAACCCGGTTTGAAGGGCAGGCCGTCGATGAATTGGACCAGGCTGGCCACCGTTTCCCCGCCTGCTAGGTGAGCGATGTCGACGCCCTCCAGCGTGCGCGGAGTCTGACGGAGATTCAGGACTTTGCGCAGTCCCGCCAGCCCTTTTCGCGGGTCGACATAGAAGACTTCGGGCTGTGCGTGCGTTTCCAGTTCACCACGATCATCCAGCGTTTCCAGCATGTGGATTTCGTCGCGCAGCGTGGCGGCTCGTTCGAACTTCAAGGATTTCGAGGCTTCCAGCATCTCGGATCGCATCTGTTTCAACAGCGACGAGCGTTTCCCATCCAAGAACATCTGCAACCGTTTGATGTCGCGTCGATAATCTTCCTTGTTGACGCGCAGGTTACAGGGCGCGGTACACTGCTGGATGCTGGCCAGCAGGCAAGGCCGAAACCACTTCCAGCGTTCGTCCCCCTCGATGATATCCAGGCTGCAGGTGCGGAATTTGAAGATTCTTTGCAGGACCTGGATCGCGCCTCGCAACGCCCCCACGTTTGCAAAGGGTCCGTACAGCTTGACTCCGCGATCTCTGGGTTCCCGAGTCACTTCGACGCGTGGGAAGTCTTCGCGCGTGGTGATCATCAGGTAGGGGAAGGTCTTGTCGTCCTTCAATTCCTTGTTGTGTTTTGGCTGGACATCCTTGATCAGCCTGGCCTCCATCAGCAACGCGTCGACCTCGCTTTCGCATTCGACGTAGTCGATGTCAGCGATCTCCACCACCCAATTGGTCCGCGCGTCCTCGGCGGCGCCTTTGAGAAAGTAGCTGCTGGCACGAGCGCGCAGATTCTTCGCCTTGCCGACATAGATCACACGAGCCGCGGCGTCCTTCATCAAGTAAACACCTGGCTTCTGCGGAAGCAGCTTGACCTTGGCCGCCGCCTGCTGGAAGCCGGACCCGACGGTCGTCATTTCGTCACTCATGACCCGACGCTCGCTGGATTGCTTTTCGCAGGACGTGCCTCAATCAAAAATACCAGCGCCAAAACTATCTCGATCCTCGGATTGGCCCGCGCCGGGCGAAGCGGATGGACGAGCCGTTGAATGAGGCGGCGGTGGAGTCGATTCGGCGGGCTGAATGTGTCGGGATACCCCCGTGCCCGGTGCCGATCTACGGGATACCGGTTCTTCAAAACGATCGAAATCGTCCTCGTCGTCCTCCCCGTACGAATCGTCGTACCGCGAGGAATAGCCAGGCTGCTGCGATCGTCGTACTTCTTCCTCGTATTCCGCGATCACCCGTTCCTGGATCGCTTCGCGGCATTCGGAATTGATCGGATGAGCGATATCGGCATACAACTTGATGCGTCCCTCGACGTCGCGGACCGTGCGGTTTTCATCCAAACGCTTTCCACATTGGTTGCAATAGAAAGCTCGAAGATGGTTCTTCGCTCCACAATGCGGGCAATGGCCAGTCAGTTTTCGGCTGGGCATCGCCACAAAGGGGCCGTTGGTACCCTCGATGATCTTCAAGTCCCGGACGACAAAGCAATCGTCAAAGGTGATCGAACAAAATGCCCGTAACCGATCATCCGAATTTTCCATGAGCTTGATGCGAACCTCGGTGATCTTCATGACGCTTCTCCTTCAAGCCACCCGTCTCCGGCAAGGCCCGATTCCCTGGGTGGCCGTGACGAAAACCGCTCCCAGATCCGCCGAGCGCAACCGACCGGCCAAACGCCGCGCATGGCCTGCGTGACGGCAGATCCCGAAATAACTGCTACCACTTCCACTCATCTGATGTCCCAAACAATCCATGCTGTCGAAAACGGATGCCAACCGCCCAATCCAAGGCGATTGACGCTCGGCCGCAAGCTGCAATCGGTTAAACAGTTGCCGAGCCACTGCTACCAGATCATCGCGAGCGGCCGCTTCGCATAATCCAACCGCAGAACGCTGGCCACCAGCCATTCGGCCGAAACGATCGGACGCTGATTCCTGATCGCTGACGGCCAGTGGTGATGATGCTGCGCGGCACTCTTGATACACCCGAGCCGTCGACAGTCCCGTCGGTGGGCGGACGATGACCAGCCACCAACCTCGAAAACCGCCGACCGTCTCGACCTGCTCTCCGCGACCTCGACACACAGCGGCGGTGCCACGCAGGAAAAAGGGCACATCGCTTCCCACCATCGCAGCAATCTCCGATAACCGCTCGACCGACCACTCCAGCCGCCAAAGTCGATTGGCCGCCATCAACGCGGCGGCCGCATCGCTGGAGGCCCCCCCCAGCCCAGCCGACGAGGGGATGCGTTTCAGGATCTCGATATCCATCCCCAACGCGGTCGCAGAGGCTTCTTTGAGAAGACGCAGTGCCCGAAAAACCAAGTTCCCCTCACCTTCGGGTAACTCATCCCATACCCGGCCACTGGAACCGCTACGGGCTGCACGAGTCGCTTGCAGCCCGTGAGTCCAGCGGCAAGTCACGCGGAGATCGCCATCCTGACGAAGCAGGCAACGCAAGGAATCGGACAGATCGAGAGGCACCATCAGCGTCTCGATCTCGTGAAAGCCATCCTCACGCCGCCGTAACACCTCTAAAAATAGGTTTACCTTGGCTGGGGCTCGAACTTCGATCAATGCATCTCGGTGTCCAATCTGCATGCCCGACGCTGGTGTCCAGTACCGCAATCACTCGTCCTTCGCAATCCGTGCGATGTTTTGATAAGAAAGTAGACGATTCTTCATTGGTAGATTGTACGAAAAGGCTGCTAGCGGTCAAGTTCATTCCACAGAGGTTCGCCGATGGAAACTCGGAAACTCTGTCAATCCGGGGCATCTGGGAAGAGTGCGTTGTCCTGGAGTTTGATCTGGACCGTCACATTGCCCTGATTGTCCGCCAGGCTGGCCGCCGACTCGTTGATTTTCAAGAACAGAGTACCACTGGAGGTCGGGGTCCAGACTCGGGACAGTCCGACCGGTTCGGGGCGAGTCAACGGGGACAGTTCGGTGAGCGGCTGGGATTCGTCCCGAACGGCACCGACAAGCAGGCCCAGCGGCTGGCCTTGATGGTACTGGATCGTGATCCCGCCCGGTTCACACCACCAGATATCGCTGGTCTGACCAACTTGGTACCGACCACTTGCCTGGAGCTGATACGTGGAGCCGGCGTCCAATCGAATCCCTGTCGATTGCCAGCCTCGGCTGGCGTCGATCGAGACCGTGGCCCCGTCGACGGGTAACGGCTGGACCGGACGGCGCTGAACGGCAGTTCGCTCCAAATCGTACCCATAATCCAAATCGACCACGAAGATCTGCCACTGTTCGTTCAGGTCGATCCAATCGGCTGCGAATAATTGCTGGCAGGCCAAGGTCACGTCGGTATCCCGGATGCGATGATGCAGGCTCCGAAACCGTTCCCGATAATCCGGGTGTCCATCCAGGAAGGCGACCAAAGCCCAGGACCAACCGTAGGGTTCGTTCTGCAGATGGGCTTGCGGGCCGTAGTTCATGATGCTGATGGGCATCATGCCTTGTCCGGCCCGCAACTGGTCCTGGACGATCCGGATGCGTCCCCAACCGGGCGTTTCGGCGCGATCCTGGGGCATGATCGCCACTTGGATCTGGCCATCCTGCCAACGGTGGGTGGCCAGCAGTTCCGCCATACCCTCGGCATACCACGGCGGTCCGATGCCACCGAGGAACTGGCTCATGAAACCGTGGACGCCTTCGTGCAACACCAGATGGCGACGGTAGTAGTCGTCCGCTTGCTCGTCAGCCCACAGATACATGCCCTGCTGGTACCCGTTCAGAAACGGCGGCAGTTCGGCGGGCAGAAGACCGGCAGCCTCGAACCGCAGTCTGTCCTGCATCAGGAATCCGATCATCTGCCAATCGATCACATGCAACGGATCGATACCAAAATATCGACACCAAGATTCGACAGCGGCGGTGAAAGCCGCTGGCAAATCATCGACGGCCGGTTGAGCCGGAACGTCCGTGTATAACGTCAAATGCTGGCTGGTCAGCTTCCGAATTCCGGCCGCCGCCACCTTGCCATCGTCGATCAGAATCTCCGGGCCTCGTGATTGAGGGGTGGGCGGACTAGGGATCACGGGCGGCGGAAAAGTGCTGTCATCCTGCTGGTCCAACAAATCGGCCAACGAACGGTGTTCGGGCGACGGGGCAACCGATTCGTCCAAACCGGAATTTCGAAGCGTGGACCGTCCTGAAGGCTGGGATTCCCGCGACGCGCCAGGCTTCGAAGCACTCGGCACTCGCGTTTCGATTGGCGGCGCCGCCGGCGGTGAAGGAGCCGGTTCGGGGGGCGTGCCCCGACCGCAACCGACCCAAACAGCCAGCCCCAACCAGAGCACAGCGTTCCGAGGAAAGCGGGCCGAACAATGTGTGGACAGGCCGATGGCAGAGCCGAACCGAAAAAACGAAACTGGATTCATGACGTCGCCCAAAAATGACTGCGACCTGGCGCGTTCAAATTGTCCCCTTTTCACCCAGTTTTGTACTCCTGCCCATGGCGGCGCGTCAAGCCACCGTATTGCAAAGCGGCCCCGCAGCCCCGCATCTCCTGCTAAGCACCCGGCCAGGAGTTTCCTGTCAATCAACGTAGCCTTGGCTCGCAGTGTGCCTGCTACAATTTGTTTAAGTTATTTCTGCGAGGTCGCTAAGGACTGGTCTCCGGCGCGGCTTCCGGCTCCGCAGACTCGGCATCGCCATTCTCTGCTTCGGGAGCTTGCGGTTCGTCGGGCTTGGAAGCGACGATCACCGGTGGGGACAGGTCGCTATCGAGTTCGACGGGCGGCAATCGACGCGGTCCGAACGACCCCTCGAAGGCCATCTGGCTGATCGGAAGCAGGTCGGGGATCTCGCCCAACTGCTCGATCGATTCCAGTACCTGGCGCCGCCGCCGTTCGGCGATGCGGCGTTCGCGTTCAAAATCGAATTCGTCAAAGTACGAAACGGGGTTGGGACGAGCTGGCTCGTCGTCATCCTCCTGGGCCAACGGCATACGAATGCGACTGCCTGCGAACTGAGTCCCGTCGTAGATGCTGCCTGTCTGAAACGGACCAGCGCCGAATACCCAGACATCCTTGGCGTTGCTGGTCGTTACCGTCACGCCTGCCTGCCAGACCGGCGTCCGCAGTTCCCGGTGATAGGCGAAAACACCGATCTTTGCCGCCGCTCGATTGTCCTCGCGTCGAGCGATCGAGATCTCGGGGATCAGAGGGACAGTCGGTACGCCGGGCACAATCGAAGCCGCATTGCTCAACCCCGAACTGGCGGGCATCCCGTAAGTGATCTCGTGTCCGTCCGTGCCCAACGCCCCACAACGACCCTCGATCACATAATCCGCATCTTCGAGCTTGTCCTGCAGCAGACAACCGGCGGCCAACATCTGCTGACGCAACGAACTGATGATGTAATCCGCATTGACGAACCCCTGTCCTTTGATGGCCGTAATATATCGAGTGTCGAAGAAGACGGTCTTGCCCCCGAGTGGCGAAAAATCGATCTGAGCCACCGAACGGTCGACGGCATCTGACATCAACAACTGCTCCGTCGCCATACGCGTACGCGTCGTTCCGCAACCTAGACAAAATGCGAACGTCATGATCAGCAGGCCGGCCGCACGCAGCCGTCCTCCACCATGGTCATCGTTTCGCAAAATTCGCTTCAACATACGCCTTCCAGCCAAATTCGCAGGTTCGGCGCGTATCCTGGGCCACGCCGTCGGGGCGTCGAGTATAGCGAACCCGGCAGAAAGACGAAATGCAGTTTTTTGCGTATTCGCGGATTTGAACACCTGTAGCATAATCGAACGATCGAGCGGAGGGCACTGATCAAAGGTTGAACAACGATCGGCGTTTGGCTTGCGGGTCAACGGAAGAAATCTGTCGGCGGGAATAGTTTTAAGTCATTTCCTGGAATAGACTTACGGTGACAGATCGAAAGATGGCGTCGTGTTTGGCCCACAAAATGCTCTGTTTAGCAGTCAGAGAACTGCGTCATGTACCAGGACGTGGTTTCGTGGCACGGATGATCATCAATCGTCTAGTCGTTTTTCCAGTGGCCAGGACGGCTTATCTTCTTCGTCGGAGGCCACTGGAAAGGTTTTATGGAAGGAGCACGGAGACATGGCTACCCGAGGACCAAAGACAATCGATCCCACACCTGCAGAGATTGAACGCAGGACAGCACAAATTCGAGCTGGCTGGAGCGAGCGGACGCATCGTTTACGAGCTGGTTGGACGGTCGAGATGGCCGACAAGATGGATCAATGGACGGCCCCCATCTTGCATGTTGGTGACCTCTGGCCGGATGTCGTCGAGGACGATGAATACCCCTATTGGGCAAATTAGCCCCAATTTTGCACAAGGCCTCCTCGTAGGACGGATTGCTAATCCGTCCTCCTTTTTTATACGACTACGAGGTTAAGCGCGGACGGGGGCGGGAGTCGTTTTCGGGCAAGCCGCTCTCCATGTGGTTGATCGTCGCCCGAAAACGACTCCCGACCCGCGCTGGAGTTCACGATTTATCGTGCCGGTGCGCGTGACATCCCCGCACATCACACCATCAATTCATCCCAGCTCGACACCATCAGCAGCCGCTCGGTCAAGTCTTCGAGCCGGTCGATATCACGCATCGTCTCGATCTGCTGCCGAGTCGCCTCGTCCGCTTCCCCAAACCGAACCCGGCCCTGACGCAGGATCACGCGGTGGAGTTCCTTGATACGTCCGGTCTGTTCCCCCTCTTCCAAAATCGCCTGAAAGGAATCCGCATCTGGGCATTTCTTCGCCGCTTTCCCGCGCGGCGGTTGCCCCCCATCCGCTTATCTGCCTATAATCCGCGTTTTCGCTCAGACCAAACGTATAGAGGTCGAGGCGTTTCTTGTTGTCCAGAGTGTGGAATAAGCAAAGGAGCGTGATTGTGGCATCCGGTCGTTATCTGTTCACCAGCGAGTCTGTTAGTATGGGGCATCCAGACAAGCTAGCAGATCAGATCTCCGATGGCGTTTTGGACGCATTGTTTGCGCAGGATCCGTTCAGCCGGGTAGCGTGCGAGACCATGGTAACGACGGGGGTCGCGGTGGTTGCTGGTGAGATCACGACGAAGGCGGTGGTGGATTACCCCAACGTCGTCCGTGATGTCATTCGCCAGGTAGGGTATACCGATGATCGCATGGGGATCAACGCGGATACCTGTGCGGTGATGGTGTCGTTGGACCGTCAGAGTCCGGACATCGCGCAGGGCGTGGACGAGGATGAAGCTCAAGGCAAGGAGATCGGCGCTGGCGATCAGGGGCTGATGTTCGGGTTCGCCTGCAACGACACACCCGAATTGATGCCATTGCCTATCGCGTTGGCTCATCGCATCCTGAACCGGTTGACGCACGCTCGATTCGAGGGCGAAACCAGTTGGCTGCGGCCGGACAGCAAGAGCCAGGTAACGGTCGAGTACGACGGGCAGAGACCCGTACGAATCGACACGGTGGTTGTTTCGACTCAGCACAGCCCGGACGTCAGCAGCCAAGAAATCCACGATTTTGTGGTGCAGCAGATCGTCAAACCGTGCTTGCCGCAAGATCTGGTCAACGGCGATGTCAAGTATCATGTCAATCCGACGGGTCGATTCGTGGTCGGTGGTCCGCATGGGGATTGTGGCTTGACGGGACGAAAGATCATCGTGGATACCTACGGTGGTTGGGGACGGCACGGTGGCGGAGCGTTCAGCGGCAAGGATCCAACCAAGGTCGACCGTAGTGCCGCCTACATGGCCAGGCACGTGGCCAAGACGATCGTCGCCGCCGGATTGGCGGAGCGATGCGAAGTCCAACTGGCCTATGCGATTGGGGTGGCCGAACCGGTCAGCGTTCACGTGGATACGATGGGGACAGGCAAAGTCGACGATGATCGCATCTGCCGGGTGATCCAGGAATTCTTCCCCCTCACACCTGGGCGGATCATCCAATACCTGCATCTTCGGCGTCCCATCTATCGAAAAACAGCGGCCGGGGGACACTTCGGGCGCGATGACGCTGATTTCACGTGGGAGAATACGGATCGAGCCGAAGAGCTGCAGAAAGCAGTCGGTTCGTAGTCAGTTGGATACGAAGCGATGAATCCGGAGTTCCATGCCAGTCGCCGCGCCTGTGCGGCCGCAGGTCAACCGATCAGCCAGTTGATGGCTCGTGCTTTGGAGAACCCGGCGCTGATCTCGCTGGCCGCTGGTTTCGTGGATGGGCAGACGCTGCCCGATGATGCGGTGCGCCAGGCGATGACCTCGCTGTTGCAGGATTCGCGAGTTGCCGCTGCGGCGTTGCAGTACGGATCGACGCCCGGCTACCATGGGCTGCGGCGAATGCTGCGGGATCAAATGCACCAGGCGGATGGACAGGATCGACCTGTCGATCTGGATCAGATCGTGATCACCGCCGGCAGCAACCAATTGCTGCACCTGGTCTCTGAAAGCTTGTTGGAACCAGGCGATATCGTCCTGTGTGCCTCGCCTACCTACCTGGTGTACATGGGCTTGCTATTGGGACTGGAGGCCCGAGCATTTGGGGTGGCCAGCGATGCGCAAGGCATGATTCCCGAGGCTTTGGACGACCAACTGCGACGCATTCAAGCCGCCGGCGAACTGCAGCGGGTCAAAGCGATTTACCTGGTACCCTATTTCGACAATCCAGCGGGCGCAACGATGCCCATGGACCGACGTGTGGCGGTGGTCGAAATGGCCAAACGCTGGTCGCGAGGCAGCCCGATCCATGTGATTTCTGACGAGGCTTATCGCGAATTGCGGTACACGGGTGATGACATCCCCAGCCCCCGTGTTTGTGACGATTCGGGCGACACCGTGATCGTAGCAGGCACATTCTCCAAGTCCTTTTCGCCGGGGATTCGAGTCGGCTGGGGAGTGCTTCCGCGACATCTGATCCAACCGGTTTGCGATTTGAAGGGGAATGTCGATTTCGGCTCGCCCAACTTCACCCAGCACCTGATGGCTCGCGTTCTACAAATGGGACTGTACGAACCGCATGTCGCTGGGCTTCGCGAAAGCTATCATCGCAAGCTGACCGCGATGCTGGACGCCGCCGACGAATTCCTATCGCCATTGGACGATGTCCGATGGGAACGGCCGGCTGGCGGTTTATATGTGTGGCTGGAACTGCCCGATACGGTCGATGCGGGACTGGACGGACTGTTGTTTCAACTATCGATCCGGGAAGGCGTCCTGTACGTGCCAGGCCAGTACTGCTACCCGGAGGAAGGCGAACCGCCGCAAAAAAACAGAATTCGGCTAAGTTTCGGCGTTCAGTCTTGTGAAAAAATCCGCGAAGGCGTAGAAAAGCTGGCTCGAGCCATCGCCGCAGTCACCGTCTGAGCCGGACGACCGGAAGGACAGCCAGGAAGCTGAATCGGCGACGGCATACGTTCAGCGACATGAGAACGAGACTCGTATGGGCATCATCGACTGTTACGTGCTGCGGCTATATGTCAAGGTCCTGCTGATCTGCTTCGCTAGCTTGACTGGCCTGTTCGTCGTCATCGATGCTCTCAACAATCTGGACGATCTGCTGAACCTGGGAAAACAGCACGGCAGTTTTGCGGTTGTGTTCAGCGAATACTACGGGGCTCGGTCGCTGGCCTTCTTCGATCGGACCAGCGGTTTGATGGCGTTGGTCGCCGCCACGTTCGCCGCCACGTCGATGCAGCGATCCAACGAAATGTGCGCGCTGATGGCTGCGGGGATCCCCAAGATCCGAGTCGTTTCGCCGTTGCTGGCCGGCGCGACGATCGTGGCCTTGCTGGCGGCGACCAGTCGCGAACTGGTGATCCCAAAGTTTCGCGACGGATTGACTCGCGATGCATCCAGCATGCTAGCGGGAGGCATCGAGGACTTGACGCCGCGTTACGACCGGCTGACCGACATCCGCTTGGCGGGTAAACACATCGATCGCTCCGAGCGGCGGATCATCGAACCAGCGTTCCGATTGCCCCAGCATGTCCACGGTTATGGTGTGCAATTGACGGCTCGAGAAGCGTTCTATCACGACGCTCAGGAGGACCGACCCGGCGGTTACCTGTTGCGTGGCATCATTCAACCGGCTCATCTCAAAAAAGTCGATTCGCTGGTGATCGAGGATCAACCGGTGATTCTCAGTCCGCGAGATACCCCTTGGCTGGAGCCGGATCAATGCTTTGTGATCAGCAAGGTGCGTTTCGAGGACCTGGCGGCCAGCAGCCTCTGGCAGACCTTTTCACCGACCACGGAATTGATCGCTCGCCTGCGAAATCCCAGCCTGGACTTTTCGGCGGATGTGCGCGTTGCGGTCCATGCTCGTTTGGTCCAGCCCATGTTGGATATCACTCTGCTGATGTTGGGGCTGCCGGTGGTGTTGTCGCGGGAGAGTCGCAATGTCTTTTTTTCGGCCGGATTGTGCGTGTTGATCGTTGCCTTCTTCTTCCTGGTGGTGTTGATTTGTCATGGTTTGGGCAACAGCTATCTGATCAGCCCCGCGCTGGCCGCCTGGGCCCCGCTGTTGATCTTCTCGCCGCTGGCCGTTTTTAACTCGTACAGTCTCTGGCAGTAGAAAGAGGTGGATATTGACCATCGACGACTCCGACACCCTGCGGGTGGCGATCGCGCGTTACAATCTGGAGGTGACCGAAGCACAGATCGGGCAACTGGAACGCTACTGTCGTCTGCTTTGGGAGTGGAACGACCGCCTGAACCTGACTCGCCATACCACGTGGGACAAGTTTGTCGCGCGCGATCTGATCGACAGTTTTCAGTTGAGCCAACTACTGGAAGCCGGACAGGAAGTGCTGGATGTGGGAACCGGCGGCGGCGTGCCCGGAATCGTGCTGGCGATCCTGCGCGACGACCTGGATATCTCGCTCTGTGAATCGGTGCAAAAAAAAGCGCGGGTGGTCGAAGAATTCGTGCATCAATTGGAACTGCCGTGCGCCGTGCATGCCGAACGAGCGGAGAAACTGCTGGACGACTTTAGGTATGATGTGTTGGTGGCTCGAGCCGTCGGTCCCTTGTGGAAGATGTGCAAGTGGTTTCAGCATCATTGGCAGGATTTCGGTTGCCTGCTGGCTGTCAAAGGACCCGGGTGGGTCGACGAACGAGCCGCAGCGCGTGAACGCGGATTGTTGAAAGAGGTCAGTTTGCGCAAAGTCGTTGCGTACCCGATGCCAGGGACCAGTTCCGTAAGCGTGATCCTGCGCCTGGAGGCTGCCACATGATGATGGACCAGGATCGTTGGATGGAACTGAAAACGTGGGCCTCAGATCCGCTTTTGGAACCGGTCGCTGACGGTGTGCTGGCTCGGCTGTACGATGGATCGTCCGTCCTGCTGCGGCCGGTCCACCCCGGCGACAAGATTCGCATCGAGGAAGGCCTGTCCAGTTTGTCACCCCAATCGATCTATTATCGTTTTGGGCGACAATTGCGGCGGCTGACCGACCGCGATTTGACGTACTTTACGGAAGTCGATCAGGAACAACATATCGCTTGGGGGGCGGTCGATCCGGATGATCCTGCCGAGGCTGGGTTGGGGATCGCACGGATGATCCGCGAGTCCCGCGATTCGCAGCGAGCCGAGATAGCGTTGACCGTGATCGATTCCTATCACGGTCTTGGACTCGGTACGATGTTGCTGGCCACGCTGCACGCGCTGGCCAAGAAGTCCAACATCGAGATCTTGCGAGCCTGTGTGATGCGCGAGAATCATGCGGTGGTCGCCTGGTTCCAACGATTAGGGGCTCGACCGGTCGAGATAGATTGTCAAGTGATCCTGGACTGGGATCTGGCCGACTCGGCATGTCGAACGGATTCCGCCCAGCGTCTGATGGAACTCAGCCGACAGATTCAGCGATTCCCAAGCGTTCATGCTTATTGGCAACGCTGATCGTAGACCGCTTGCAGTAGAGCTTCGACGTCCTTGAATTTGCTTTTCGAAGCCAACACGGTATCCAGCAGGCGACGGGCATCGGATTCCGAGTGCCCCAGGGTGGTGAGAACCTGGAATGTCTCGTCTACGACATTCAATTCCACCTCGGCTTCGTACTTTTCGTCGCGGCCTACCAGCAGAGCAAACTTGGGCATCTTGCGACGCAGCTTGGCGATAATCCGCTCGGCCATCGCCGGACCGATGCCAGGCAACGCTGACAAGCCCTTTGCATTCTGTTGCTCGATCAGATCCGCCACATCCTGCACCGGCCGCACCATGGCCCGCAACGCCTTTCGAGCGCCGACGCCGTCCACCGAGCAGAATAGCTCGAAGAATTCACGTTCGACCTCTTGCAGAAAGCCGATGATGCGAGGCGTCAGACGACCATGAGCCGGATTGCCGTCCAGGTAATGAATCGTATGCAGACTGATCGGTTGCCCGAGTTGCATTTGCAATTGGCGCCGAGCGAATTCGGGGATCAGCACCTGATATTCAAAAGCATCGATCTGCAAAATGGCCTGAGCCTCATCCACTCGGATCAACGTACCCGTAATCTTCGTAATCACTATTCATGGTCCCTCAAGGAAGTGGAAACGACCAATGTACCAAGAATCGGGATGTTTCTGGAAGTATGCCATCAGGAATCTGTACCCAGTTGCACGCGAACGTTGGGCGATTATTCGGCACCGGCGACTGAATATCATCGCGACCTGATCTTCAGCGCCAAGGAGATCCTGCCTGACAAAGAGTCTTAAGCGTGGGATGGTGATGCTTGCGTACGGCACAGGCGATCGATGGCATCGTCCATACCGGCTGCGACGACCGGCCATTCGTAACGCTTCGTCCATGCGGTCGACTCGAATCCGTCAGGCCATAGGGTTCCGGTCTGCTTGCTCCGTACTAGGTCCAGCAGCCGGTCGGCCAACGTGGTGGCAGTACCGTCGTGAAAAAACTGGGGATGGTCGCCAAGCACCTCGGGGTAAGCCAAACGACGGGGCACCAGGGGCAGGCAACCCGCGGCGACCGCTTCCAACACGGCGATCCCGAAGAATTCGTGCTTCGCCGTCGAGACCACGACGTCGGCCCCGGACAGAACCTGCCAGTAGTCTTCTCGGCTTGCAAGATATCCCCAGTGGTCGATGTTTTGTTTCAGGCGTCGCCGAGCTTGCTCGAACACCTCGGGCACTCGATCGAACCGCTGGCCCAGCACACTGACGCGAAAATCGCTTGTCCGTTGAGCCAGGTGATCGAGCGATTCGAAGAATGTCTCCGGGGCTTTGTCGTGTTCCCAGCGTGACACCCAAACGATCCGAAGCGGACCGCCATGCGCGCGGCTGGCCGTTGGTATTGGCTGGATGCCCGGCGAATGGATTTCGGATTTGACGCGGATCGTCCGGACGGCGTGGCGTGGCGCATCATCGGGCAACCGGCGCAGCCAAACGTCCAAAGCTGCTAGGAATTCATCTCGATGATAGGCTGAATTGAACCAGACGGATGTGGCGGCCAGTGCGGTCGTCAGATTCGTGAACGCGAAGTGCAGATCCCGAGGATCCGGGTTTAGCACGGGGTACGTCAACTGATTTTCGTGAAAGTAGGCGATCGACGGAATATCGCGTAGCGTCTTTGGCGCCAGCCCCAGGAATTCGGCCAAGTTCAGCATATCGGTACAAAACAGCAGATCCCAAGTGCCGCCATCGCGGATTTGCTGGGCGACTCGATCGGACAGGGTCACGGCTGCATGTCGCATCCGCCATTTCCATCGATACGCGGGCAGTGTCAGCGCGTGGATCTCGTGTCGACTATGTTGCATCCAGCCGTCCAGAAAGGCTCGATGACTACCGCCATGGTGGGGATTCAAGGCCAGCACCCGTGTTTTCATGAACGTTTTCTCGCTAGGATACCTAGAAGTCATAGCAAGGTGGATGGTAAAGGATAAGCATCAGCGAGAAAACAGCGGCTTGGCCGCGCGACAAAGCAATGGGCTCACTGGCGGAAAGCCGGAGCGATGGTAGGGGGAGTCATGGGGTGGTTTTCGGCATTTTTGCAGGCGTTTCCGTTCGCCAACAGTGCGATGCTGTTGTGGGGACTGGCGGCGAGTGTGCCGATTGTGATTCATCTGTGGAGCAAGCGGCGTTACCAGCGGGTCACGTGGGCGGCGATGGAGTTCCTGTTGGCAGCGGTCCGCAAGAATGCGCGGCGCATCCGCATCGAGCAATTGATTTTGCTGTTGTTGCGAGTCAGTATTCTGATCTTGCTGGCCATGGCATTGGCCGATCCGATCTGGTCGATGTTCGCTCCGCTGACATCCCCGTTATCCCGCAGCGGTTCCACGCATCACGTGCTGGTTTTGGACGCATCGTACTCGATGGATTACCGAGCGTCGGAACGCAGCCGCTTTGAAGTCGCGAGGCAACTGGCGGCTCAGATCGTCAATGACAGCCGCCAGGGGGACGGGTTTTCGTTGGTCCTGATGGCCGATCCGCCGGTGACCGTGATCGGTGATCCGGCTTTTTCCTCGAGCGACGCCTTGGCGGAATTGCAGCGGGCGTCCGTTCGGCACACCGGTGCAAATCTGACGATGACGTTGGGCGAGATCGACACGATTCTGCAGCGAGCCGGTGCTCGGCATGAACGACTACAGGATCGCAAGGTCTTTTTTTTCACGGATCTGGGACGCAACACCTGGGAAGAAGTGACGGGTGACCAGTGTCGTCGGCGTCTGGGCAATTTGGCGGAACAGGCGTCGTTGGTTTTGATCGACGTCGGTCAGACGGACGTGCAGAATCTGGCGATCACCGGTCTGGAAATCAGCGAGCCGCTGGTGACGGTGGGGCATCCGGTACGGATCGAAGCCGAGATCGAAAACTTTGGCAGTCGAGACCAACAGGAAAAGCAGATCGGCTTGCATGTCGACGGCCAGCAGGTGCTGACCGAGACGATCAACGTCCCGGCATCCGAACGGACGACGGCCGCGTTCGTGCATCGTTTTGACGCGCCGGGCGAGCATCGCATCGAGCTTCGTCTGCAGGACGATCCCCTGCAGGTGGACAATCACCGTTGGGCCAGTGTCCCGGTGCGCGAGGCGATTCGCGTGCTTTGCGTCGAGGGTCGGCCGGGCGAGGCGCGTCATGTGGCATTGGCGTTGGAGCCTGGCTTGACAAAACCGGAGCGAGTGCAGGTGGTGACGCATTTCGAGAATGTGTTATTGGAGATGGATCTGCTGCAGTTCGATGCGATTTTCCTGTGCAATCTGGCTCGATTGGGTCGCGACGAAGCCAACTTGCTGCGCGAATACGCTCGTCACGGCGGCGGTCTGGTCGTATTGTTGGGCGATCAGGTTCAGGCCGACAATTACAACACGATGCTAGGCGGTCCGCCGGGCCAGCGTTTGCTGCCGGCGGAGTTGGACATGATCGTGGGCGAGGGCGATTATCGCTTTGACCCCCTCGATTACCAGCACCCGATCGTCAGCCCGTTCCAGGGCCATGTACGTTCCGGTCTGTTGACCGCGCCCGTGTGGCATTACTTCCGAGTCCGCGCGCGGGAAGACAGCGCATCACGCACGGCCTTGGCTTTCGATACGGGGGACCCGGCGATTATCGAGCACCGGGTACAGGCCGGTTGCTGCATCCTGGTCACCACGGCCACGTCGCCGCAATCAGTCGACCGCTCGACAACGCCTCCCACGCCCTGGTCGGCCTTGTCGACCTGGCCCAGCTTCCCGCCCCTGATTCAGGAAATCTTGGCCCATGCGGTGCGGGGACGCGTTGAATCGCGGAACCGTCAGGTCGGCGAGCCGCTGGAAGGATCGGTGCGTGAAACCCCCAGCAATCTGAATGTCACGGTGGAACGCCCGGATCAGAGCACCGAACGCCTGGCGGTTCACGCCGACGGAAACGATGTCCGCTGGGGTTACTCCGACACCAACCGTAGCGGCATCTACACCATCCGCTACGATGCGCCAGTGGATCGAGAGGAACTATTCGCGGTGAACGTGGATACTCGCGAGAGCGATTTGCAGCGGCTCGATCTCGAACAATTGCCCAGCCAGTTGCGGATCGGGATGCAGGCCGACGAGCCTGATGCTGTTTTACCGACGAATCAGCCGACGCAGTACTTCCGTCATGTGCTGGCGCTACTGCTGATCCTGCTGCTGGTCGAATCATCTTGGGCCTGGTATTTGGGGAAGGCATCGGCATGATGGCCCGCCTGCGCGACATCTGGAAGGACATCGGCGATTTCTTCGTCCCCACCGGTGAACCGGGCGTCGAGGTGACTCGGTCCCACACCTGGCCTTGGGCGCCTTCGGTCACGGTGCTGTTGTTGGCGGGCGCGGCGGCGCTGGTGATCTATCTGTATGCTCGTGAACGAGGCTCGGCCGGTCGCGTCCTGAAATCGCTGTTGGCCGCTTTGCGGATCGCTCTGATCGCGCTGGTTCTGTTCATGATGCACGGTTGGCTGCTGAATCGGCATCGCACCGATCTGCCCGATCTGTTACTGCTGGTCGACGATTCGCAGAGCATGACATTGGAAGATGTCTACGAGGATTCCGCGCGGCGCGACGCGTTGCTCCGACGTTTGGAACGGGTGGGACTGGACGGCTTGAATCGGCTGAATCTGGCCAAGCTTTTGCTGTTGGAGGACGATGCGCGTCTGTTGCGGGAATTACGCTCGCGTTACCACGTCAAATTGTATCAACTGGGTGGGACCGCCCGGGCTGCGGCCGTGTCGCCATCCGATCCGCGCCCTGCGTCTTCCTCCGACATGCTGCCAGTCGACGATCTGGCGTCAGCCGTCGCGGCCATCGAGGCTCGCGAAACGAGCAGTCGTTTGGGGACCGGATTGCGCGAGGTCCTTGAATTGCAGCGCGGACGGCCGACGGCCGCCGCATTGGTGCTGACCGACGGTGTGACCACCGAGGGCCAAACGCTGGGCGACGTGGGCGAGTACGCGCGGCGCACGGGGGTCCCCTTGCTGTTGGTCGGTCTGGGCAACGATCGCCCGCCCCGCGATTTGCGGATCAGTGACCTTTTGGTCGACCAGGCCGTCTTTGTCGGCGATCTGTTGAACTTCGATTTCCGCTTAAGCGGTTCGGGTTACGAAGGTCGTCAAGTCAATGTTCGGTTGAAACAGATCGACGGGCCGGAAAGCAGTCGCGTGTTGGCCGACCAGTCCGTACGAGTCGGACGTGATGGCGAACCCCAATCGCTACGTTTATCGCATCGGCCCGAAGTCGAGGGGGAATTCGAATATGCGGTCGAAGTCGATATTCTGGAAGGCGATTCGAACCCCGACAACAACCGCCAGACTCGGCGAGTCAACGTTCGCGATGAAACGCTGCGGGTGCTGTACGTCCAGGACTATCCGAACTACGACTTCCGCTTTCTCAAGAGCGCACTGGGCCGCGTCCTGAAACGCGACGGGCAGGAGAAAGCCATCCAGTTGACGACCGTCCTGCAAGAGGCCGATTTGGAGTACGCCGCGATCGACGCGACGGCCGAACGTGTGTTTCCTGTCAGCCGCGAGCAGTTATTTGCGTACGACGTCCTGATCTTCGGCGATGTCGATCCCTCACTGCTCAGCCGTTCGGTCCAAGAGAACATCGCGGCATTTGTGGAACAGCGGGGGGGCGGCATGATCGTGCTGGCCGGACCGAGGCACACGCCACTGGCCTACCGCGATACACCGCTGGCCAGACTGATGCCGATCGAACTCGAAACGGTCTCGTTGCCACCGGCCGATGCCCTGCTGGACCAGCCGATCCGCGTTCAGCCCACCCGACTGATCTCCGCCAGTCCCCCGTTGCAATTAGAACGCACCATCGCCGACAGCATGCGGATCTGGCGGGAACTGCCACCGATCTACTGGATGCTGGACGCACCGGATCTGCGTCCGGGGGCTCGAGTTCTGGCGGTGGCGCCGATGCGAACCAGTGTCAGTGGCGAGGAATTGCCGGTCATCGCGATGCAATTTGTCGGCGCGGGCAAAGTGGTCCTGCACACGACCGACGAGAGCTATCGTTGGGCCAGGCACCCGCAGACCGAAGGCTACCACGCTCGGTATTGGACTCAATTGATCCGGTACCTGAGCCGTTCGAAATTGTTAGAGGGAACGCGGGCCGTCGAGTTGGCGACGGACCGTGTCGAGTATCGGCGAGGCGAGACGGTGCGGTTGCGAGTCCGTTTTTTCGACGACCGACTGGCCCCGGAGGCTGACGATGGTGTGCGCGTCATGCTGGAACACGATTCTGGTACGCGACGTCAAATCACCCTGCGGCGAGACGCTGCTAGTCGAGGCATCTTCGAGGGCTTGGCCAGCAATCTGGCCGACGGGGCGTATCGAGCTTGGGTTGCGGTGCCAACATTGCCTGATACCCCGCCCTCGCAACGATTCACGGTCGTGGCACCGCCCGGCGAGTTCGCTCGATTGGAAATGGACGCTGCCGATATGCAGTTGGCCGCGAAGGCCTCGCAAGGACGATTCTTCACCATGGAAGATGCCCATGAATTGACCGAGCATCTGCCTCGCGGTCGCCAGGTCCGCATCGATTCGCTGCCCCCCGAGTCCATCTGGAATTCGCCGCTGTGGGCGCTGCTGTTCGTCGCGCTGATTACCACCGAATGGCTGCTGAGAAAACGAGTCGGATTGGTTTGAACGGCGCGGTGAAACCATCTTGCTTGTTCTGTCGTGGATGGTTAGATTTTGTCAGATCAGCATTAGGCTGCGTTTTTTTTGCCCTGTCGCATCGCGACGTCTGCATGGAAGGGATTCATGACGGTTCGCACAAGGTTCGCTCCCAGTCCCACGGGATATTTGCACATTGGAGGCGTGCGTACCGCCCTGTTCAACTGGCTGTACAGCCGCCAAAATGGGGGCCAGTTCATCCTGAGGATCGACGACACCGATCAGCAACGCAATGTCCAGGAAGCGTTGCAGCCCATCTTGGACGGATTCCGTTGGTTGGGGATCGACTGGGACGAAGGTCCCGAAGTCGGCGGGCCTTGCGGCC
Organism: Planctomycetaceae bacterium; assembly: GCA_007695205.1. Taxonomy (GTDB): domain Bacteria; phylum Planctomycetota; class Planctomycetia; order Pirellulales; family Pirellulaceae; genus SKKK01. The sequence goes on along the minus strand of REEF01001005.1, from coordinate 3,872 downwards.
CCTATTTCCAGTCCCAACGTGGCGAACGATACCGGGACGCCGCCCAGCAGTTGTTGCACAGCGGATTCGCCTATCGGGATTATGCTCGACCAGAGGAGATCCAAGCCGAGCGTCAGGCGGCCGAACGCGAAAAACGGCCGTTTCGATACAGCCGGCGATGGATGGCTGAGGACGATCGGCAAGCGGCTGGGTTTGAATCCGAAGGGCGATCCGCCGTGATTCGGTTGAAGATGCCCACCGAAGGTCAATGCTGCTTCACCGATTTGATCCGCGGCGATGTCGCGTTCCAATGGAGCGACGAACAGGATCACGTCATCCAACGTGGTGACGGTACCTGTTTATATCATCTGGCCAGCGTCGTCGACGATCATGATTTCGGGATCACTCACGTCATCCGCGCCGTCGAGCATCTTTCCAACACGCCCAGGCAATGGTTCATCGCCAACGCCCTGGGTTGGCAGCCGCCTCAATTTGCCCATTTGCCATATGTTGCTGAACCCGGCAGTTCGCAGAAGCTCAGTAAACGCAAGCTGGCGCAGTATCTGAAGAACGTCGACTTTCGCAAACTGTTCGAACACGGGCAGCGAATCGCCGAAAGGATCGGGCTGGCGGTTTCGGCAGATACGTTCCATCCGGTGATCGTCGACTTTTATCGCCAAGTCGGCTATTTGCCCGACGCGTTGGTCAATTACCTGCTGCTGTTGGGCTGGTCGCTGGATGATCGCACCGAGCAATTCACACGCGACGAGATGATTCAGAGTTTTTCGTTGGAACGCGTCAATCGCGGGCCGGCCAGTTTCGATCCGCAGAAGCTGGTTGCTTTCCAGGACCGTCACATGCGATCGGTACCGGTGCCGGCCAAACTGGCGTTGGTCATGCCCTTCCTGCAGCAGGCAAATCTAGTGGACGATGCCCCTGCGGATGCGATTCAGCAACGGGTGGTCCGGATCGCCGAAGCGGCGGGGGATCGGATCAAGGTCGCCGGGGACATTCTGGACTACGACGACTTTTTCATTGCCGATGACCGGCTTTCCTACGACCCCAATGCCTGGCAGAAGCGGTTGGTCAAACCGCCGCAGGCACAAGAACTGTTGGCTCGATTCCGCCAGCGATTGGCAGCATGGGAAGACTGTACCGCAGAAGGCGTCGAGCGCCTGATGCAACAGTTCATTCAGGACGAATCGATCGGCATCGGGCAGATCATCCATGCCGTGCGCGTCGCCGTCACGGGCAAAGCGGTTGGTTTCGGAATGTTTGAAACCCTGGCCATCCTGGGACGCGAAGCGTGCGTTAATCGAATCGACATCGCTCTGCAGCGTTTATCATCTGCACCCTCTTAAACAAATTGGCTCCGTTTGCCCTGGAGAAGACTCCTATGTCCCATCATTCATCCGACCGATCCCCTGATCCATCACCCGAAAATGACAACTCGGCGCCCGAAAGCAAAGGCGTCGGACGATCGTTGAATTTCATTGAACAGATCATCGAGCAGGACATGCGGTCGGGCAAGTTTCAGGGCCGAGTGCATACCCGATTCCCGCCCGAGCCCAACGGGTACCTGCACATCGGGCACGCGAAATCCATCTGTTTGAACTTCGGACTGGCCGCCAAGTACCAGGGACAATGCAACCTGCGTTTCGATGACACTAACCCCTGTAAAGAGGAGATGGAGTACGTCGAATCGATCCGCGAAGACGTTCGCTGGTTGGGCTTCGACTGGGAAGACCGCGAATACTTCGCATCCGACTATTTCGAACAGCTCCATGATTGGGCAGTGCAGATGATCAAGGCGGGACAGGCGTATGTCTGCGATCTGACCGCCGAGCAGATCCGCGAGTATCGCGGCACTTTGACTCAGCCTGGGCGGAATAGCCCCTACCGCGAACGCAGCGTCGACGAGAATCTGGATCTGTTTCGACGTATGCGAGAGGGGGAATTCCCTGACGGAAGCCGGACATTGCGCGCCAAGGCCGAGATGAGTCACCCGAACTTGAACCTGCGAGATCCGGTCATGTATCGAATTTTGCATGCACACCATCACCGCACCGGTGACCGCTGGTGCATCTACCCAATGTACGACTTCACCCATGGCCAATCGGATTCGATCGAGCGGATTACGCATTCGATCTGTACGTTGGAATTCGAGAATCATCGGCCCTTATACGACTGGTACATCGAGACCCTGGGGATCTACCACCCGCAACAAATCGAATTCGCTCGACTCAATCTGACCTTCACGGTGATGAGCAAGCGAAAACTGCTTGAATTGGTGAAAAATAAAATAGTCAATGGCTGGGACGACCCTCGTCTGCCTACCCTCTGTGGGCTTAGAAGGAGGGGGTACACGCCTGAGGCCATTCGTAGCTTTTGCGATCGGATCGGGGTCGCCAAGTTCAACAGCACCATCGATGTCACCGTGTTGGAAAACAGCGTGCGTGAGCATTTGAACGCAACCGCTCCACGCGTCATGGCCGTGTTGCGCCCCCTGCGCGTGGTGATCGTGAACTATCCCGAGGATCGAACGGAGTTCATGGAAGCGGTGAATAACCCGGAGGACCCGGGAAGCGGAACACGGGAAATCCCGTTCTGCCGCGAGGTCTACATCGAACAAGACGATTTCCGAGAAGACGCGCCCAAAAAGTTTTTCCGGCTGAAACCGGGCGGTGAAGTCCGCTTAAGGTATGCGTATATCATCAAATGTGAGGAGGTCGTCAAGGACCCAACGACGGGCGACATCGTCGAACTACGCTGTAAGTGTGACTGGGAAACGTTGGGCAAACAGCCGGAGGACCGGAAAGTCAAAGGAGTCATCCACTGGGTCTCAGCCGCCCATGCCACCGAAGTCCAGGTGCGGTTGTACGATCGTCTGTTCACCAAGCAAGACCCGGATGATCTGGCCGAGGGCGAAGACTACAAGACCTACTTGAACCCCGATTCTCTACAGGTCCTGGAACGATGCCAAGCCGAACCCAGTCTGGCAGCGGCTCAACCCGGTCAGCGATTCCAATTCGAACGGCTGGGGTATTTCTGCGTCGATACCTGTGATTCTCGTCTAGGTGCCCCCGTCTTTAACCGTATCGTCTCGCTGCGCGACACGTGGGCGAAGATCGAGAAATCCACCATCTCCAGCTTATCCTGACCCAAATAGCGCGAATAATTTGCGGCTCTGGGGCAGACTTCTAGAAAGGCGTGATGGCTGCGTTAGCGTGCGCGATGCCTTGCGTACTGCGCGAAACACCTAGAACCGGAACGCCCGGCAAGAAAACTGACCTGGACGCCTCGGAAAAATTGGATGTTTGGGGCGTTTTTAGAAGATACGCAAGGAAAGAAGGTTGCATAGGAAAACTGGGTAGATTAGAATGTGCACTGGTAATCCCGCCATCGCCGGGTTTCAGCGTTGACTGCCCCTCGATGCTGCATACCACCTATCCGGTGCTTTTTCACACACCATGAGAAAGGTCTTAGGAGGCGTCCAATGCGAAAGTCACTATTTCGTCTGTTGCGTATGGCCATGGTATGGACAGTAATTGTGTTACTGTCGGTTGATGCGGCTTTGGCCTGCCGTTGGTTACGAGTCCACCGTGGATGTCGAGTCGTTCCGTCGTTGCGTGTGCCGGTCTGTGGATCAGTCGTGACATGCCGTACACCGATCCAGAAAGCTGGCGACGTGTGGAAGGCACCTTGGATCGATCCCATGGAATTGAAAGTCCCCGAGCCGCCGGAAGTCCCCGAGCCTGAGCCGGAAGTCCCTGAACCGGAGATGCCGGAAGTCCCTGAACCGGAGATGCCGGAAGCCGAACCGGAAGTGCCCGAAGAAGAAGTCACGCCGGTGGACGAGCCGAAGGAGAAGCCCGAAAAGCCAGTCCCCGCCA
>REEF01000765.1 GCA_007695205.1 Planctomycetaceae bacterium | reverse complement strand
ACAGGATTCATGTCCGACGCGCATTGTGGCGGTTCCAGGCAGTGGTCCGGCTGCGCGGCCAGGTCGTTGAGCTTCTGCAGGTCCTGTCGATTCTTCGCGTGCTGATGTCGGAGGGTGAGCAGCCAGTCGCGAATCTGTTGGTGCAGATCGCTGCGAGCCGCCACCAGACGGTAAGCTGCCGAGGCCGGCGCGAATTTTCCACAGGACTCGGTAGCGGTCAGATGGTGCTTCCTTGGTGGATCGGGCAATTCACTGGACTGGTCGGCGGCCGATTTATTGATCGTCTCGTCCAGCGCTTCTTCGACCAGATCCGCATGCTCCGGGAACCTTGGCCGGTAGTCGTCGGCTCGGGGCGTCTGGCCGGCGCGTCGCCGGAGTTCGACTTCCAGCAGCAGCAGTTCGCGCAGCAGATGCCGCCGGGTGGAATCCTCAATCTGGACAAGAAAGTCCTCAATTCGCGGCGACTGTCCGGCCCGGTACTGCTCCTCGAAGTCCGTACACAAGTCCTCGACACGCAGAGCAGCAGTCAACGGTAAACTGGGGTCTTGGTTCATCGGCAAACGTTCCTGACAATCGGTACTCCGATCTTGGGGGTTTATCTACGGCACCGTACAGGTAGGATAGCCGATTCGCGGTTCGAGGGCAAGCCACAGGAAACCCGAAGGTGGGGCAAGCGAATTACGGGCAAGGGAATGAAGGGGGGCAAGGGAAAGAGATCATGGGACATTGCTCTGTCCCCAACGCGGCCTCGTTGCACTCGACCGCAACCAAAGTAGGTTGGGTCTCCGACCCGACCCGGTCGGGACAGAGTCTCCGCCCCGACCCGGTCAGGACAGAGTCCCCACCTACAAAGATGCGCGCACGGTGGGCGCATGTTACGACTGAAGTCTCTACGCGACGTCTTGGACTGCGGCAAGAAGTCGAGGCCGCTGGCGCGGCAGTGGATGTCGAAAGGCCAAGCGGTTGTGAAACGAAATGAGGCATGCAAATAGCCTAGAAAACCGGGCGTCAACGCCACAAACTGAACACGCCAATTCTGACCCCAGCCACGGAATCGAAAGACCTGGAGCATCTTTAACCCACGATCTTTTACCAGATTCCCATGCACGGGGCCAACATCGTGCAGGAATGCATCCGTTTCGCTACCTTGACTCGATGGTAAAAGATGTTGGGTAAGAGATGGGGCAATGTGTTTGATCCCGTTTAGAAACATCGACAAGAAATTGTCGATGTTCTTGGCTGAAGGGTCTGACCGGAGCTGCATCTTGCAAACCGTCCGCTCTCCCGCCTCGGTCAACACCGTCCACTGCCGCAGGTCCTCAGCCGCCGGCCGCTCGGCGTCCTGGCCTTTCGTCAAAGGGACTGTAATAAACAACACCCAAAGAGCGGGAAAACACCTTCGACAGAACGTACGCATGGACGGTTCCTTTCTGCTGCGAATCGAATCGGACCAATGGGTTCGGTAAATCCCTCGTATCGGGTACTCGATTGTAACCGCCGATAGCCTCCCAAAAAAGGGTCATCGGGTAAATCTGCGTACCGACACTCGCAACTGATCGAAGAACGAATCCCCGATTCCAGTCGCTCGTGCAGCGGTCCGTGTGGTTGCCTGCTATGCCTGGACTCGCAGAACAGAGAAATCACCCGACAGTGCCGAGAGAAAAAACTCTTGTTTCCTGGGGCCGTAGCCTTGCTGCTTTTCCTGATCTCGCCCATTTTTGGGTTACTGGCGTTTGTCATTCTATCGTTCACGCTGTTACAGTCACTATTTGAGCTGGAGACGTTTGACTTGATCGCGTTTGCCATCATTCTCTTCAGCATTTCCTCGTTCGCGCAATGGGCCATGGTTTCGGTTTTCGCGAGCGCAGCCTGATCCGGGCCGAGCCGTGGCGTGGCGTCCACCGAACGTTTTGTGACGCTCGGATGCGGTGGGGGATGGCTTTGCCCCCAAAGCCACTGACCAATCAGCTCTTCACCACGGGGTACTGACGGGACTTACCTCTTTTTCTTCCTTGGCCGTGGTCAGTCGTCACAGGCCAAAGGGACTTGCTGCAGTAATGTCGGGCAGGTAGGCTTTTCTGCGAGTAGAGAGTCAGGTGGATCGACGGGAATTCGCGTTGCGTCCACCGAGCCTGTTTCGAACTGGCCCTGGACGGCCAGCATCGGAAACTGCCCGCCCGGAAGCGGGCTCGAGTCGCCGGGTTCCTTGAAAAGATGGTAGGATCATAACAGCTGTTCACCAGGAATCGCTGACATGAAGATGTTCGAGCATGCGTGCGGGAGCTGCGGGAAGCTCCACCGTGTCGACGCAAAGTGCGCGGGAGCGAGCATCACCTGCCGATGCGGGTTCCAAACCCTTCTACCCAGCCTGAGTGAGCTGAAAGAATGGGCTGGTACGGCCGTTCTCGACGCGCCGACGGCGGAAACCATCACCGAAATGGTCGCTCGCGGAGTGTTGCCCGAGAGTCCGTTTTGCGTCGAGTGCCGGATGAAGTGCGACGTGGTTCCGCTGATTGCCGTTCGTGGACCGGCGCGAGGGGAGAGCCATAGCACCGAGTTTGCTTCCCACGGCGATGCCCTCAGCGCTGTCGTCGGCGGTTTTCTGTTCTTCGCAGCACCGTTCTTGCCTTCTGGAGAGGGACGCGAACCGGAAGTGGGTCGAGTCGCCATTGTGCATGTGCCCATGCACATCTGCGGCTACTGCTGGAATCTGACGCTTGGATACGGGACAGATACTTTGCTCCGCGTACTTGTATTCGTCTTTAGTGTTGTCACGGGATTGCTATTGTTGCTTTGGTTCGCGGCGCCATGGCTGGTCTTCGACCTGCCCTTTGGTTACGTCATGATGGCTGGTGCTGCCGCGTTCGCCTTTTGGGTCGTCAGACGTTGGAACCTGGCAAGATTAGCCGTTCGGCTGAGATCCTGTGTGAAAAAGACGCCCCTCTACGCTCGTCTGTTGGAAGAATACCCCCAGGCGAAGATCGTCCGTGGCCAATCCCAGGTGAGGTCACCGATCCTGGGTTCAGGGGCAAGTAATGGGAATTCCATAGGTGGGGTAGGGGAATCGCGGGCGGGGGAATCGGGCAAGCGAATTGCGGGCAAGGGAATGAAACGCTAGAAAATCAAGGGATCGATTATTCCTTTGCCCGAAATTCGCTTGCCCAGATGATCGAGACCGAAGAGGCCGTAACACAACCGGGAGCCTGTGAAGGCAGTGGGACAGAGGGTGTGATCGTTTGCGAGGGATACGGATGCTTTTGTCATTTCTGGATGCGTTGTTTGCCGAGGGACGGGTGCGTGTGCCTTCCTGGGGCGAGATCGACTCGCAGGAGTTGTGCGCTGTGGAGACGCTGCTGGCGGAGATCGAGGGCCAGCATCGGCAGGCTTGGCCGGGCTCGCCGCCTCGGCTGGCTGTCGAGCCGGCTCGGTGGGCGGCCGTGCTGTTCTTCCGGGCTTGCCAGTTCGTGGCTTTTCGCGATTTGGGCGAGCAGGCGATTCAGCAGGCGTTCCAGCCCGAATGCCCCGGCGAGGATTCGGCGGCGACGCATTACAGCGTGGACCTGACGTTCCGCTACCTGCCCGATCTGCTGCGGCTGGCTCGGACCCCCGCCGAGGGCGATCCGCTGATCGAACACCTGCGGCACTGGGCCGACCGGTGGCCCCTGTCCTCGGTCGGCATCGCCGGCGCCCAACCGGTCAGCGTCGATGCGGTGGCGGATCATCCCGGCCTGCTGGGCATGTACGCCGACCGGATCATCGCCCGCGGCGACCTGTCTCGCCTGGGCGACGCTCGAGTTCGGCAGCGGGTGGCCGAATCGCTGGGCGGCTTTCCCGAACTAGCCCCGCCGATCGCGGCCGCGCTCCAGTCCAGCGCCGGCACCAAGAACCAGGAGCAAGGGGATTCATGATGAGTTTATTGACCGACATGGGCAACGGCCACGCTGAACTCGGACATCGTTTGACAACGGAAGTGCTCGAGCCGATGAAGGCCGCTTTCGTGGCCAAGGACGAGGTGATCGATCTGCTGGGCGTCTGTCTGATCGCCGGCGAGAACCTGTTTATTCTCGGTCCGCCGGGAACGGCCAAGACCGCCCTGGTCCAGGACTTGGCGGCCCGGATCGACGGGCGCGTGTTCGATTACCTGCTGACAAGGTTTACCGAGCCCAACGAATTGTTCGGACCGTTCGACATCCGCAAGCTCCGCGAGGGCGAGCTGATCACCAATACCGAGGGCATGCTGCCCGAGGCGTCGCTGGTCTTTCTGGACGAGTTGCTGAACGCGAATAGCGCGATCCTGAACAGCCTGCTGTTGGTGTTGAACGAACGCGTGTTCCGCCGGGGCCGGGAGACACGTGCCCTGCCGCTGTTGATGGCCGTCGGCGCCAGCAATCACCTGCCGGAGGACGACGCGTTGGGCGCGTTGTTCGATCGCTTCCTGATGCGGGTCCGTTGCGATAACATCGCCGCCGAACGGTTGTTGGAACTGCTGGTTTCCGGCTGGAAACTGGATCTGGCCGACGTGCGGCCCGAGGCCCGGTTCCACATCGACGACGTCCGCCGCTTGCACCGAATGCTACGCCAGGTGGATCTGACGGGCGTGCGGCCGGCGTACGTCGAACTGATCCAGCGGCTGCGGTACGCGGGCATCGCGATCTCCGACCGCCGTGCCGTCAAATTGCAGCGGCTGATGGCGGCCAGCGCCCTGCTGTGCGGCCGTCTGACAGTCCACGCGACCGACATGTGGGTGCTGCGTTACATCTGGGATACCGAGGACCAGCAGGAGGTGCTTGCCTCGCTGGTCCAGGACGCGGTCGACAAGGGACGGACCGAAGATCAAACCATCCTCCATCCTCGTTCCCGCGGCGCCGATGCGCCTGACGCCGACTGCCTGGCTCGCGATCTGCAACACATTGCCGAGCAAGCTGCCGCAGGCCAGCTTCCGAGCACCGAACAGACTTATCTGAAGGACCGGCTGGGCCTGCTGGCCGGGCGGTGCCAGTGGGTGGTCGATCCGCAGCAGCGGCGTTTCCTCGAGCAGCAGGTCGAAGCGTTGTGGAAGCAGATGGGAGTGGCGTCATGAGCCGATTGTCAGGCACCCGTGGCAAACCAGAAGGCCCGCAGCCGACCGTGGCGCCTTGGGCGGTCTGCCTGCCGAGTGCGCAGATCGTTTCGGCCGGAAGTCTGCGGTTGGTGCCGGGCATCGAGGTATGTGCAGCGGGCGAATCCGTGTGGCTTCGCGGCGGGCACGGGGCAAAGGATCTGGATCGGCGGTTGCGGGCCCTGCCCGGTGCGCAGCGTTTCCGGGTACTCGACGACGGCCAGCTTGTCGCGGCCGGGCGCCGGATCCCGCAAGGACGGATTCCCGAGGGCCCGTGGGTCCCGTTGGTCCGCTGGCTGGGGATCGAGACGCCCGAAGCCTGCCGGTCGGCTGGTCTGGCAGAACCGATCCGTCTGGAACTGCGGCGCTCGGTCGACGTGGTCGAGCCGTCGGTCCTGTTGGCAAGTATGGACGGCTGGCTCGCTTGCGCGAACGCGTGCGCCCAGGTCCGACTCGACCGCTGGCGTTTTGCCGTTTCGCGAGACGGCCGGGTGGTGGTCCACGGCCATCCACTGCCTTCGTTACCCGGTCTGCGTCTGGTCGATTATGACGGGATCGCGGTTCCGGCCGGTTGGTATTGGTCGCCTGCGGTCGAACCGGCGGTCGTTCGACAGCGATGGGGTTTGGAACCGGGCGATCTGGCTCTTTGGCAGACCGCGGGAACGTGGCAGCGGATCGCCGCCGAGGATTTTGTACAAGCGACTCGCGCGGCGATCCGTGCATCGGCGGAGGGTTTTCGACGTGACCGATCCTAGCGATCATGCAGCCGCACGACGGTACTTGGCGCCGCTTCCCGTTTCGTCCTGGCGGTGGGACGAAGCGAGGCAGGTTGTCGAGTGGACGGACGGGACCACGATCGCCTTTCGGCAGGAGTTGGAAGAAATCCTGCGGCGTCTGGCGCCCCGAGGGCTGCCGCCTTTCCAAGCCTTGTTGATGCTGCTGGCAGCTTGCCACGATTCATGGTGCGAGGTATCCGAACATTTGCTGGCACAACTCGGACTCGCGGCCTCGGTGGGTCGATCGAGTCTGCCGGACTGGCTGCCGGAAATCCTGGGGCGCTTGGATACCGTGCGCGCCCTGCCCGCCGACTTGCGGCACGATCTCACGGCTCGGGCGTTGTTAGCCGAGCTTGTATTCGAGGATTCCTCCCGGCTTCTTCGCCCCGACGATGCTTCGCAGATCGTGCGCGGTCTGAGCGGGTTGACCGATCCGGCCCTGCTGGCTCCCCAAAACAGCGCGCCTCGTCCCTTCGTCTTGCAGCACGAGTTGCGGCCTCTTTACCAGGGGCTCGCCAAGGTCGACGCCGAAACGTTGCGGCTTCGGCGACAGACGGGCCTGGATGCGTTGGTCCGACCGGCCGAAGTGGACTTGACGCCAGCCGACCATATCCGGCGTCTGATTTCCGCCCTGCGCGACGATGTCGAACTGG
>REEF01000584.1 GCA_007695205.1 Planctomycetaceae bacterium | reverse complement strand
TTCGGCCTCGCCGAAGCGATCCACTTTACGGTTGGTGGGTTGGCCTCACCGAACCGACCTGACGCCTGTGCGTGGACTACTGGAATTTGGTGTCGGCCAATGTCCATGTGGTGGAGGTCACCAAAGGGACAACATACGTCCATAGGGTTTGGTCGTTGGCCGATGGGTCCTGCACCTTTCTGTCGACCGGACAGCCAAATCGGGGATCAACAACTTCTTTCGGGTGGATCGACCTTGACGTGTGGCTACAAGATGGGCACGATACCCCTTTGGGAGTGCTGGTGTTGGAGGTGGGAATCGTTCTGAAGCCTCCATTTTTCTATGAACAACGATGTGAGAACGGAAGGTGAATCGATGACAAACAGCAAACCGTTGGTGGGGATTCTGATGGGCAGCGATAGTGATTGGCCGAAGATCAGCAAGGCGGCTGCGGCATTGGATGAATTTGGCGTACCGTACGAGGCTCATGTGATGAGTGCTCACCGTACACCCGAAGCGGTTGCCCGCTATGCGACCACGGCCATCGAACGAGGGTTGCGTGTGATTATCGCGGCTGCTGGCGGAGCGGCCCATCTGGCGGGCGTGGTGGCAGCGCATACCACGCTGCCGGTGATCGGGCTTCCCGTTCCCACACCGGAACTCGGCGGGCTGGACTCGTTGCTGTCCACCGTCCAGATGCCGGGCGATGTTCCGGTGGTCAGCGTGGCGGTCGGGATGGGCGGTCCGCGAAACGCGGGTTTGTTCGCCGTGCAGATCTTGGCGATTGCCGATCCGACGCTGGCCGATAAGTTGGTGAATTTCAAAGGCAAATTGGCCGAGACGATCGCGGCGAAGGATGCCAAGTTCCAGGAAACCCTGGCGGCCGGTTAGAGTCTTTCATGACGAGGATTCACCCTTTTTTTGAAAGAAGAAATCCATGCAGACTCGCACGACGAGAATTTGGCTTATCGGTTTGACTGTCGTTTGTCTCTCTGCATCTTCGCCTCGGTTCTTGATGGGCGATGTCAAGAACGTCATCCTGATGATCGGGGACGGAGCGGGATACAACCATTGGATTGCGGCCAGTATGTACCAGGGGCGTTGGGATGCGCAGCGCGGCCAGAGCACCCAGGTGTACGATGGCGACGGTTGGATCGAAGTGGGCTGCAGTACGCACCCGTTGAATCTATCGGATACTCCGCAGAAAACCGACGTCCAAGATCGGCAATTGATCTACGCTCCGGCTAAGGCATGGGACCCTCAGACCGGCTACGATTGGCTGAATCGTACGTTTACCGATTCGGCGGCTGCGGGTACGGCTTTGGCGACGGGCGTCAAGACGTACAACAATGCCATCAACTGGAGTGATCTGGACCGTCCCATCCTGCCAACGATCGCCCATATCGCCGCACAATCCGGGCGGTCGGCGGGCGTGGTCACCAGCGTCCAATGGTCGCATGCGACCCCGGCAGCGTTGGGCGGCGCTCGATCCGCGAAACGCAACGACTACGAAACGATCGCCAACCAGATGATCCAGGACGGCATCTTGGACGTGATCATGGGCGCCGGCCACCCGGACTTTGACGATGACGGACGGCCCGTGACGAACGAACCAACTCACCGCTATGTAGGCGGGAAAGAGACGTGGGAGGCGATCGAAGCGGCTCGGGCGACACCGGACGGCACGTATCACGGACTCAGACCGGTTTCGACGAACGCCGAGTTCCAATCGCTGCTGTCGGGCGAAACGCCTCGACGAGTCCTGGGGACGGCTCAGGTGGCCAGAACGCTGCAGTATTCGCGAAAGGGTCGGTCGGAAGACGAAAACCCGTACGATACGCCCCGTTTGACGAACGTCCCCACACTGGCGCAGATGACCCAAGGGGCCCTGAATGTATTGGGGCAGAATCCGCGAGGATTATGGCTGATGGTCGAAGGCGGCGCGATCGACTGGGCTGGGCACGACAACCAGGGCGCCCGGATGATCGAGGAGCAGGTCGAGTTCGTCGAAGCCATCGAAGCGGTGGTGCAATGGATCGAGGCGAATAGCGATTGGGACGAAACGCTGCTGATCCTGACCGCCGATCATGAAACCGGCTTGGTGTGGGGGCCGGATTCTGCCGAAGAAGAACATCGGTTCCAGCCGATTGTGGATCAAGGTCCGGGCCAGATGCCGCTGCTCCGGTTCCATTCGAAAGAGCACACCAATTCTTTGGTACCTGTGTTCGCCAAGGGACGCGGCGCCCGGTGGCTCGTGGAAACGGCCGATCGCACCGATCCGGTGCGCGGTCCCTATCTGGACAATACCGATGTTTTTCACGTGATGGCAAAAGCAGTGAGTGGACCAGTCGTAGCACCCGCAGAAGCAAATCCCTAACGACGCGCTGTCAGAAAAGGGTCTGACCCTTTGGAGGGCACGCTGAAAACTCAGGATACACGGTGTGCCCGGAGAAGGTCAGATCCGTTTTCCTGACAGAGCCTAAACATGACCGGGAGTAAATCATGACCAAACTGATTATGGCGTTGGACCAAGGCACGACCTCCAGCCGAGCCATCCTGTTCGATCACGATGGCCAGATCGTCGCCGCAGCGCAACAGGAATTCGAGCAGATCCTGCCGCGGCCGGGGATCGTCGAGCACGATCCGGAAGCCATCTGGGAATCGCAATCGGCGGTGGCGCGTCAGGTGCTGCAGAACGCGGCCATCTCTGCCGAGGATATCGCAGCGATCGGCGTCGCCAATCAGCGGGAAACGGCCGTATTTTGGGAACGCGATACGGGCCGCCCGGTCGGCAATGCGATCGTGTGGCAGAGTCGCGTCAGTGCGGGGATCTGCGACCGGTTGAAAGCCGATGGTCTGGAACCGCTGTTCCAGGAGAAGACCGGCCTGGTGATCGACGCCTACTTTTCGGGCTCGAAAATCAAGTATTTCCTGGACCAGAACCCGGGCCTGCGCGAGCGAGCCGCGCGGGGTGAAGTCCTGTTCGGCACGGTCGATTCGTTCCTGATCTGGCGCTTGACCGGGGGGAATCGGCATGTGACCGACTACAGCAACGCCAGCCGCACGCTGCTGTTCAATCTGCACACCTTGGATTGGGACGACCAGTTGCTGGAAATCCTGGATGTGCCGCGCGCGATGTTGCCCGAAGTCCTGCCGTCCAGCGGGCTATTTGGGGAAACCCAGGCCGATTGGCTGGGACGGAGTATCCCCATCGCCGGTGCGGCTGGCGATCAACAGGCCGCGACATTCGGCCAAGCCTGCTTTACCGTCGGGTCCGCGAAGAACACCTACGGGACCGGTAGCTTTTTGCTGCTCAACACGGGCGAGCGTCCGACGGTCTCAAAGAACAAGCTGTTGACGACGATCGGTTGGGGCATCGATGGGCGGATCACCTACTGCCTGGAGGGCTCGGTGTTCGTCTCGGGTGCGGTTGTCCAGTGGCTGCGCGATGGACTGGGCCTGATCGAACAATCCTCGGAGATCGAGGCGTTGGCCGCTTCGGTGGAAGACAGCGACGGCGTGGTCATGGTTCCCGCATTCACCGGGCTGGGCGCCCCGCATTGGGATGCGTATGCCCGCGGCACGATCCTGGGGATCAGCCGCGGCACCTCGGCGGCTCATCTGGCGCGTGCTGCCCTCGAATCGATGGTCTGGCAGACGCGGGATCTGGTCGAAGCGATGCAGGCCGACGCGGGCATCCCGCTCAATGAACTGCGCGTCGATGGCGGAGCCACGGTCAACAATCTCATGCTGCAAATGCAGGCCGATGTGCTGGGAACGTGCGTCCAACGACCCGTCGTCGCAGAAACCACCGCCCTGGGAGCCGCCTACCTGGCGGGCTTGGCCGTGGGCTATTGGAACGACCAGCAGGAGATCGTCCAGCGCTGGGCCCTGGATCGCCAGTTCTCGCCCCAGATGGCCTCGGACGAGCGCGACAGTCGCTATGGACGCTGGAAACGGGCCGTCCAGCGTTCTTTGGCATGGGAAGAACCGTGAAGTCAGGGGACGGCCGATTTCCTATGCGACGACTCTGATCGAGCCCCTGTTTCTGGATGGGCCGCGAGCCGGTGCTGATCGAAGACCACGTTGATTTCCGATCCGATTAGAAGCACCAGGCCGGCCAAATAAAACCACAACATCAACACGATCACGGCGCCGATGGCGCCGTAGGTGGCCTCGTAGTCCGCAAAATGCTCGATATAGACACGAAAGCCCTGCGATGCCATTAGCAGCACCACCACAGCGAAGACCGATCCGGGGGTGAGCAACCTGAGTGGCTGATCGACATTGGGCGCCAGATAGTAGATCAGGGCAAATCCCAGCAGCAGCGTCGAAAGGACCAGGCCCCACCGCAGGAAGGTGAACAGGTAAAGCATTGCCGGTCTTGGCCCGACAAATTGGGCGATCCAACCCTCCAGGAATCCTCCCATGATCACCAACGTGAAGAGGCCGATCACGAGCGAGCCGAACAGCAGGGTCAGGAGAATGGCCGTCGCCCGCGCCTTGAGGAAGGGACGCGCCTCGGGCACATTGTTGGTATTGTTCAACTGCTGCATGACGGCAATCATGCCGGTCGAGGCGACCCAAAGCATCCCCAAGAAGCTGAACGACAGTAGCCTACCCTGCTTTGCCGAGACAATTCGCCGCACCGTCTCTTCCAGCAGGTCCGCGGCCTCCTGGGGCAGCGTCCTGGCCAGCACGTCCATGATCGCGTCGTCAAGATGCGGGATGGGCAAATAGGGCAGAAGGCTCAGCAGAAAGATTAAACCCGGGAAGACGGCTAAGGTCAGATAAAACCCGAGGGCTGCGGCGCCGTTGAACACATCATCTTCAGAAATCTGCCGCGCCAGATCCTTCGCGATGTCTTTCCACGAGAGTTGAACGAGCCACTTCATGATTGCTCCCTGCCAGTGCTTGGCAAGCTCCCCTTCTTACGGACGACTCCTGATACGATTGCGACGAGCGTTTTCGGCATGATTCCCGGCCCCTAATGCTTCTTCCTTACGGTTTCGCGCAGCACGGTCCCCGAGCGGACGGCAGCATAGACGAGCAGTGCCGCTGTCAATCCGGGTAGCAGCTTGAATAGATCGTCGTCGTAGCCGACGTAGTGCCAGACGACGACGGTGCTGAACCCGACACACATCATCGCCACGGCGGTAACGGTGGAAAACGGCAGGTGAAAGATCCTGAGCAGCAGCACCGAACCGAGGCTCGCAGCCAGGGCGGACCAGGCGATCAGAACCAGAGCGAAGACGCCTTCGGGCGCGTACAGGGCGATGGCCAGCGCCAGGACCGCCACCGCGATGGTCGCCCCGCGAGACGCCGCGTAGGAGCCTTGCCAGCGCGGTCGGATGTCCTGGGTCACCGCCCCCGAGCAGACGATCACCTGGGAATCCGCGGTGGACATCGTCGCCGCGAACAGGCCGGCCAGGGAAATACCGACGACAACCGACGGCAGCAGCTCCCGCGTCATCAGCGGCAGAGCCAATTCCGTGGGTTCGGTCACGCCTGCCGCCACCGTCATGTCGGCCAGTTCCGGCAGTAACGCTCGGCTACAGAGCCCGACGCCCACCGAGGCGAGAAAGAAGGGCACGAAATAAGCGAAGTACCATACCCGGGCTCGGGTGATCGCGACCCTCGATTCGATCGCCATGTAACGCACCATGATCTGCGGTTGGCCGATGGCACCGAAGCCGCCGAACATCAGCCCCAGGAAATAGAACGCCATCCCGAACTCGAGATGCTCGGGGGTCCACGAAACCAGCGCCGGATCCTGCTCGCGCAGGTTGTCCAGAAGCGCCGACGGCCCACCCAGTCTCAGCCAGGATGCTCCCAAGATCATCAGCATGGTGCCGATCATCACGAAACTCTGGGCGGCATCCGTCCAGATGCTCGCGCGGATGCCTCCGGCAAAGGCGTAGAGCACCACCACGACCATCCCGATCGTGATCCCCACCCACATGTCCCATCCGAACAGCGCATGCAGCGCCAGGCTGCCGGCCTTGAACTGCCCGGCCGCGTAGACGCCTAGGAAAACGAAGGTGATGACGCCGCAGGTGGCGATCAGAACACGGTCCTCCCTGCCGCCGTGCTGGCCGATCAGCCCGGAGAGGGTTTTTGCCCGGATGTGGCCCGATTGCTCGCGCACACGCGGATGTACGAACACCCAGGCCGTCAGGTCGCCGAAGATCCAGGCGATCGCCATCCAGATGGACTCGAGCCCGACCCGGTGTGAAAAGGCGATCATGCCGATGAACATGAAGCCGCTGTTGTTGGTAGCGACGGCGGACAACGCGGAAAGCCACGGACTGACTTCGCGGCTGGCGACCAGATAGTCGCCCGTGCTGCGTCGCCGTCGCAGGAACGAGGCGACGCCGGCGAGCGTGATCAGAATGAGGATGATGCTGAAGGACCAAACTGCAGGTTCCATGGTTCCCCCTGGCAGCTTAACGAAACCCTCCTGGGTTCACGGAGCGGAACGATCGCAACGTATCGCGGAAGGCTTCTCAGAGATTCGGGACAATGGAGAAATGGACTGCGCTAAGAAACAGCACGATGACGGCGGCGA
>REEF01000763.1 GCA_007695205.1 Planctomycetaceae bacterium | reverse complement strand
TTCAACGGCCGTTTTCCGAACAACCCCTCAACCCCCTGCCGTACAATCGTCCACAAGCCTCGAACATCGGCAACCCGGTCATCAACAAAGGCAACCCATCCGCGGCTGCCAAACGGACCGTATCTTCCGGCGGCCGCTTGCCCCGGACGAAGCAAATGGCCGCTATCTCGACCATTTCGCACGTCCGGACCACGTGCACGTTCGTCAATCCCGTCAGCAACACGGCGCCGGACTTGCTGAAGGCCAGCACGTCGCTCATCAGATCCGCACCGCACGCGGTCCGGACCTGGACGTCGCACAGGTCACCCCCGGCGACCACTTCGGCTTCCAGGATGTCTTGGACCTCTTCCAACGTCATGGCATCGTTCTCATAACTCCCCCTGTGTAGGTTGGGACTCCGTCCCGACCGGGACACGTAGGTTGGGACTCCGTCCCGACCGGGACAGCCTGGTCGGGACGGAGTCCCAACCTACTTGGGGGGCGGTCTTCGAAACTCGCTGGGCTATTATTTCTGTCAGGCCGGAACCAACTCGTCCACCTCCCGGGATTCTCTGGTTTCGATTCGATTCGGATTCTTCGTCACGGCATCCTTGGGGCACACATCGAAACAAGCCCCGCACTTGGTACATTGGTCCTGGAGGATGCGATGCACGGATTTCGCCTCGCCCTCGATGGCTTCGTGCGGGCAGCTCTTCTTGCACGCACCGCACCCGTTGCAGATGTCCTCGTCGATCAGGTAGTGGAACAGGGGCTTGCACACGCAAGCTGGACAGCACCGGTCGCGGATGTGAGCCTGGTACTCGTCGCGGAAATAGCGCAACGTGCTGAGGACCGGGTTCGGCGCCGATTTCCCCAAACCGCACAGCGAGGCGTCGATCACGGCTTGCGACAGTTCCTCCAGCAATTCGATGTCGCCCTGGGTGCCCCGACCTTCGCAGATGTTGGCCAGCATCCGGTACATCACCGGAACTCCCTCGCGGCAGGCGGTGCATTTCCCACAAGACTCGTCGGTCAAAAATTCCAGGAAGTACCGCGCCACGTCGACCATGCAGTCGCTTTCGTCCATGACGATCAACCCGCCCGAGCCCATCATCGATCCCGCTTCGGTCAACTGTTCGTAGTCGATGGGCAGGTTCTGAAGCGAAGCCGGGATGCAGCCGCCAGAGGGGCCGCCGGTCTGAATCGCCTTGAACCGCTTGCCGTCCGCCAAACCGCCGCCGATGTCGAACACGACCTCGCGGATGGTGATTCCCATGGGAACTTCGACCAGCCCCGTGTTCCGGACCTTGCCGACCAGCGAAAACACCTTGGTCCCCTTGCTCTTCTCGGTCCCGATCGAGGCGAACCAGGCCGCACCGCGAAGCAAGATGACCGGAACGTTCGCCCAGGTCTCGACGTTATTGATATTGACCGGCTTGCCCCACAGCGTGGTGCGCGGCGGCCGCTGCCGCGGCTCGGGGGACTGGCCTTCGATCGAAGCGACCAGCGAAGTCGTCTCGCCGCAGACAAAGGCCCCCGCACCGCGCCGGATCTCGATGTCGAAATCGAACCCGCCGCCCAGGATGCCGGTTCCCAACAGACCGAACTCGCGAGCCTGGCGGATGGCGATGTCCAGGCGTTCGACGGCCAGCGGATACTCGTGGCGGATGTACACGTACCCGCGGCTGGCGCCGATGGCATAGGCGCCGATCACCATGCCCTCCAACACCGAATGCGGATCGGACTCGATGATGCTGCGGTCCATGAAAGCGCCCGGATCGCCCTCGTCCGCATTGCACACGATGTACTTGGGTTCTCCCGGCGCCTTGCGGCGGCTCTCCCACTTGCGGCCTGCAGGAAACCCGGCGCCTCCACGCCCCCGCAACCCCGACTGCTTGACCTCCTCGATGACCTGCTCGGGCGTCATCTCGGTCAGGACTTTCGCCAAGGCTGCGTACCCGTCGCGGGCGATGTAGTCTTCGATTTTCTCCGGATCGATCAGACCCCGGTTCCTCAAAGCGACCAAGCGCTGTTTGCCGAAGAACCCGATGTCCGACATGCGGGGCACGGGCTCCCGTTCACCGCTGGGGGTGAACATCAACCGTCGGACCGGCCGGCCTTTCAGGAAATGCTCCTCGACCAGTTCGGCCACATCCCGCTCGGCGAGCATCTGATAGAAAATCCCGTCGGGCTGGACGACCATGACGGGACCCTGGGCACAGAACCCGTTGCACCCGGTCGGGACGACGGCGATCTCGTCTTGCAACTGGTGCTTGGCCAGCGTTTCTTCCAGCACCCGCCGGATGCGGAACGCCTTGTTCGAGACACAACCCGTGCCGGTGCAAAGCATCAGATGCATTCGATAGGGCTTCACGGAACGGTCTCCTTCTATTCTTCCCCGACGGGTTGCTTATCCGACTCGTTCGCTGCCGACGGCCAACGCGTATTCTGGTACGATCTTGCCGACCAGGACGTGCGACTCGAATATCTGCACCGTCTTGGCCTCGTCCAGGTGGACGTATTTGACCGGCGCTTGTCCCTTGACTTCGACGGTCATCATCGGTTCGCAACTGCACAATCCGGCACAGCCGGAGGTGGTCAGCAGGATATCCTCGGCATCCCGTTGCTCCAACAGGTTCATCAACACCCGCATCACGTCTCGAGCGCCGGCGGCGATCCCGCAGGTTCCCAGATGCACGGTCACGTGCGCGCGGGCCTTTCCCTCACGCAAACTCATGGTCCTCGCCATCCGCTCGCGGATGCTCGCCAAGTCTTCTGGTGTGAGTTTCGGCACGGTGGATCCTCCTACGCTACGGCGGATGTTTTGGGTTCTGTCAGCTTGCCGACCAATCGGGCCGCCTTGGAAGGCGTCAGTTTGCCGTGGAACGTGTCCCCGACCGTCACCACGGGCGCCAATCCGCAACAACCCACACATCGCACCGTCTCGAGGGTGAACCGCATGTCGGACGTGGTCTGACCGACCGGGATGCCCAGTTCCCGCTGGAGCGTTTCGAGAATCCGCGGGGCGCCCTGGACGTGGCAGGCCGTTCCAGTGCAGACGTTCAGCACGTGTTTGCCGCGCGGCTTCAAGCTGAAGGAGCGGTAAAACGTGGCGATCCGCACGATGTGTTCCAACGGCACCTGCTTGACCTGGGCGACGTGGCGGAGAACTTCGGGCGGCAGCCAGTTCAGGATTTCGGCGATGTCCTGCAGGATCGGCACGATGGCCTCGGCGCCTCCTTCGTGGCGGGCAGCGACGCGATCGACCAGCGACCGTTTCGTCGGATCCAGTTCCACGGCCGGCAGCGTTGGAGGCTCGAGATACGCCCGGTTCTTGACCAGACAGTTCTCGACGCACTGCCCGCACCCGGTGCATTTGTCCGTGTCGATGTACCGTGCCTTGCGGCGGACCTTGATCTTGAAGTTGCCGACAAATCCGGAGACTTCCTCGACCTCGGCATAACTCAACAATTCGATCTTCGGGTGCTGCCCGACGCTGACCATTTTCGGGGTCAAGATGCAGGCGGCGCAATCGAGGGTGGGAAAGGTCTTATCGAATTTGGCCATGTGGCCGCCGATCGAAGGCTGTTTTTCCACCAGGTAGACTTTCTTGCCCGAGTCGGCGATCCGCAACGCAGCCTCGATCCCGGCGATGCCGCCACCGACGACCAGCGTCTCGGGCCGCACCGGGACCTCGCGCTCTTCCAGCGGCAGGTGATGACGCACGCGTTGGACGGCGGCGGTGACCAGCCGCTTGGCCTTGGCCGTGGCCTGCTGGCGGTCGGTGTGCACCCACGAACAATGCTCGCGGATATTCGCCATCTGGAACAGGAAGGGATTCAAACCCGCCTCGTCGCACGCTTTGCGGAACGTCGTCTCGTGCATCAGCGGCGAACACGATGCCACGACGACCCGCGTCAGACGCTGCTCTTCGATGTCCCGGCGGATGATCTCCTGGCCCGGGTCCGAACACATGTACTTGTATTCTCTGGCCACCACGACCCCGGGCAATTCCGCGGCGTGAGCCACCACGGCTCCGACTTCCACCGTGTGGGAGATGTTCGTCCCGCAGTGGCAAACATAGACGCCAATTCGTTCGCTCGGCGCGATCATGAAGTCACCTTTTCACCGAGGAGGGGTTCCAGCGGAGTGAGATTGTCTGCCAACGCCAACGCGGCGGGCGGCAGTCCGAACGCGATGCCTATCAACTGGGTGAAGTACAACACGGGAATCTCGCAAGGGGCGCCGACCGCCCGGCCCACCTTGTCCTGATACGCTTCCAGATTGATCTGGCACAAGGGGCAGGCGGTGGCCACGCAGTCGGCGCCCCGCTGCTTGGCCACCTTCAGGATCTTGCCTGTCAGCACTTGCCCCGTTTCGGGATGCGTGGTCATCGCCATCCCCCCGCAACATTTGGCGGCCAAGGGAAAAGGAACCACCTCGGCGCCCAGCCATCCGACCAGCCGTTCCATCAACTGGGGATATTCGGGATGATCCAAGTCGTCAAACGGCCGACTCAACTGGCATCCGCAATAGCACGCCACCTTCCAGCCCGACAGGGCCCGCTCGACCCGGGCCTTGATTCGCGCTTCCCCGATGTCGTTCACCAGGATCTCCAGAAAGTGACGCACCCGAACATTGCCCGAGTAGTCCATTCCGCCCGCTTGCAACGCCTGGCGAATGTCATCCCGCAGATGCGAATCTTCGGCCATGTACTTGTTCGTTTTTCGCAACACGACGTAACAAGCGTTGCAGACCGTCGCCAATTCGCGGCCGTTCTGCTCGGCGAGGGCCAGGTTGCGGGCGGACAGCACGAAAGCCCGCTTCTCGCGGACGGGCAGGTACGCCGTCGCGCCGCAGCAGTTCCAATCGTCCAATTCGACCAACTCGACCTCCAACTCGCGCGCCACGCTTCGCGTCGAAATGTCGTAGGCCCGATTGGTCGCCATCAGGGAACAACCCGGGTAGTAACCATAGCGGCAGGCGGGGGAGGCGGTGGTGATCATCTTCGTCCGTTCTCCTCGATCGCGGCAAGCATCTTGTGCAGGCTGTCAAGGCCTTTGATCTTGCGGGGCAGGATCTCCAAACGCCCGCGGACAAAGAGCCTGATCGCCAGCGGGATCTGAGCCAGAGCATGCAAGGGATTGGTGCGCAGGAAATACTTCCGCAACAGCGTCGTTTCGGCGTTGCGGCCATAGCGGTCGACGGTTTCCGCAAAAGCGTGCGCCATGGTCTCGCCCGGGGCGTCCTTGGCCAAGCCCTTGTCCACCTCCAGCCGCTTCAATTCGTACATCACATCGGTCAGCGGAATCCCCGCCGGACAACGGACCGAGCAGGAATAACACGAGACGCAAAGCCAGACGGTCTTGGCATTCAGGACCCGGTCCAACATGCCGGCCCGCAACGAAGCGATGATCTCCCGAGGCCCGAATTCCATCGCCGCGCTGGACGGGCACGAGGCGGAACAGGTGCCGCACTGCAAGCACTGCTTCAGCTTCTCGCCGTGCGGCAAGGCGTACACGTCTTCGAGGAACTCCTCGCACAACTCCCTGGCCAACGCCGTCTGCATCGTCAGTCCCCTCTTATCTTTCGCAGCAAGGAATTCCTTCCGTTCTTCGACCGGGGTTTCCACTTCTAACGCAGCCTCCGGCCGCAACCAAAGTAGGTTGGGTCTCCGACCCGACCCGGTCCGACCCGACCCAGTCGGGACAGAGTCCCAATCTCCGACCCGACCCGGTCGGGACAGAGTCCCAACCTACGACCCGACCCGGTCGGGACAGAGTCCCAACCTACGAAGACTCTAATACACCGCCATCTCCGACACGATGTGATCGGCCAAGGCTTCGGTGGTCCGCGCGTCCAGACTGGCCAGCCCGCCCATCGCATCGGGCTGGACCGTCAGCACCGTCACCTTGTTCATCGCGTCGCCCGGATCCACGCCGAAATCGGGTTTCGTGTCCCGCGTCAGACTGCCCGGCAGCCCGCCCGCGTCCCGAGCCAACAACACCATCAACCGGTCATAACCCGTGGCCGTCTTCAACACATTGGCCGGACTCAAGTTCGCCACGCCGGCCGTGACCAGCACCGGCAGCGAGCGGGCCAGCAGCTTCTGACCGACCAGCGCCCCCAAGCCTTCGTTGCGCCACAACAGCCCCGGAGCGGCCAGTAAATGCACGCGGTGCCCGTACCGGTTGGTAATCGAGATCCCGCTGATCGGCTCGGAAGGACCGCTTGGCCGCTCGGCAGCCGCACGTTCCTGACTCCGGAAGGCAGCGGACAGGATGTCCGGCAACTCGCCGTCCGTGAACGGCTCGACCGCATAGTACAAGATGCGGTGCTTGCGGTAGGCCGTCTCCCGCGGCCCGTCGGCCGCCGCCAAGACCACCACGCGCAGGGACGGCCCCCGCTGGTTCACCAGCCCGACCCATTCGGGCCCGGCATCCGCCAAGGACGGATCGTCCAGGAACACCACGCTCGCTTCGGACTTCTCCAAAGTTGCTTTCAAGGCGTCACGATCGGTAACCAACTGGACCTCGCAGCCCAAGGCGGTCAGCTTCTCGGTCTGCTGCTGGGCC
>REEF01000888.1 GCA_007695205.1 Planctomycetaceae bacterium | reverse complement strand
TGGCCAGACCAATTTTTTCATGGAGTTCGATATTCGGTTCTGCCGTTCCGAGCTGCTCTTTGAAATCACGCCGCGCGGCAAGTTCGGCGGCTGATGCCGATGCCCGGCCGTAACCAGTCGCTGAACCCGAGCGGCCGATTCGCCGATGATGCGGAACTCGGTCGGGAGAAAGGAAGAATTGCTCATGGTTGTCTCCTCCGGGCTGAGCGCACTCGGTATAGTCGCTCTGTGAAGCCGCCTTCGTCCTCGAACTTCCTCGCGAGCCGCGCCATCTGCCGGTCCAGCAGAAAGTCCGCTATGGTGGCCAGCGTGAGGATCGCGTTGGCCGAAAGTTCAGGGTAGAAAGTGGACAGAGTGGACAGAGTGGAAGTAGTGGACGAAGTATCTTCGTCGTGTTCACTGGGTCCATTCTTCCTTTGTTCTGTGCTGCGCTGCCGTGCTTTCTGCACGACCCAGGCGGCGATTTCGTCCACGGTCTCCAGCCGGGCGTCGACCAATTCCTGACGCAGCGGGTGGTGACGGTCGCAGAACCGCACGGTCAGATCGTAAACCAACTGGGCGATCTGGAAACTCTTCAGGTTCCGGTATCCGCCATGCGGACCCAGGATATGCTCCCCCTTGAAAGCACGGTCCTGTAGCGCGGCGAACAGGGTGTCCAGTTCGGCGAGGTGTTGCCGCACACGGGTTTTCTGCTGCTCAACGGATTCGACGATGGCGGCGAAGCGGTGTTGGAGGTCGAGGGGGGTACGAGACATTCTCGTAGCCGGATTCGCTAGAATTCGGCGAATCCTCGAGCAATCCGAATTCTGGCGAATCCGGCTACGGCGTGATTGTCCTCAGATGCGTTTGAAGCGTTTATCGAGTTCCTCGCGGGAAAACACCAGCGACGTGGGGCGACCGTGAGGACAATGGTGGCTGTCCTGGAACAGGTGCCGTTGTTCCAGTAGGGCTGTGATCTCGTCGGCGTTCAGCCGATCGCCCGCTTTGATGGCCGCTTTGCACGAGATCATGTGCAGCATCTCGTCCAGCAGATCCCGCCGATCCGGTACCTTACCGCCGCTGATCAACTGCTCGACAAGCTGCCGCAGGACCTCGGCCGGATTGAAATTGGCCAGCATGGCCGGGTAGCTGGAGACCAGCACCGTGTCGCCACCGAACGGCTCGATCTCGATGCCCAGTTCCTTCAGGACTTCGCGAGACTCCAAGGCCACACCTGCCTCGGCGGGCGTTAGCGTCACCGGCTCGGGGACCAGCAGACGCTGCTTTTCCAGGCTGCCCGCCAGGACCTTTTCACGAAGCTGCTCGTACAGGATCCGTTCGTGCAAAGCGTGCTGGTCGATGATGACCATGCCTTCATCGTTCTCGGTGATCAGGTACCGATTGTGGACCTGCATCCCGGCCCGAGTCACGACGGGGGCGGATTCTGGGGATGGCGTCTGGGGTGCTTCCGCGCCGACCGCCTGCTGCGGCACCTGGGCGGAAGGCGAGCCCATACGATGATCGGAGAAAGGACGGAACGGGGGCACCGCATCGGGCGGTCGAGTGTCGCGGAACTCCAGGTGCGGTTGCCGCACGGGCGACGGCGGGTGGGGTGATCGCCCGGTCGCGGATCCAGCAGACGCAGGGGAAGCCTGGGGCAACTCGGCAGTCGGTCCGGGGCTGGTTCCCGTCTGGCCTTGAGCCCACTGCATCAATTCGCTTCGCCGTTGTGCGGCTTGATCGGTATCCAACGCGGCGGCCGGGTCCTGGTCGACGGCCAACGGGCCGCTTTGAACGCGAGCGGTCAGGTCCGTGCTGAGGAACTTCTGACGCAACGTGCCGAGTAACTGGCTGTAGATCCGGCCGCCGTCCTGAAAGCGGACCTCCAGCTTGGTGGGGTGCACGTTCACATCGACCGAATCGGCCGGGATTTCCAGCCGGAGAAAGGCGACCGGGAACCGGCCGGTCAGCAGCAGACCGCGATAAGCTTCGCCCAGCGCGTGCTGCAAGGCGCGGTCGCGGATGTGGCGACCGTTCAAGAAGAAATATTGCAACCGATTATTAGCGCGGCTCAAACTGGGGTTGGCGACGAAACCGCTGACCGAGACCACGCCGTCGCTGCCTTCGATCGGGATCAAGGCGTCGGCGATCTCTAAACCAAAGAATTTGCTGATCCGCTCGCGCCAACTGAGCACCGGTGGCAGATCGTGGATCGGCCGCTCGTTGTGCTGCAGCGTGAAATGCACGGCGGGAAATGCCAGGGCGATTCGCGTGAACGCTTCGGTCACGTGTCCCATCTCGGTCTGCGGCGTCCGCAGGAACTTGCGGCGTACCGGCGTGTTGCAGAACAACTGCCGCACCTCGATGATCGTCCCGACCGGGGTCCCGCACGGCGCGATCTGACCCCATTGTCCGCCGATGACCTCTAATTCCGCGCCGGCCTGGTCGCCTCGGGTGCGGCTGCGAATCAGGAATCGGCTGACCTCGGCGATCGATGCCAACGCCTCGCCGCGAAACCCCAGGCTGCTGACGCCGAACAGATCGTCCGCGTCGCGGATCTTGCTGGTGGCATGGCTGGTCACCGCCAGCCCCAACTGTTCGGCGTCGATCCCGCACCCGTTATCGGCGATTCGCACCAGTTCGGTGCCGCCTTTTTCGACCGTCACATCGATGCGAGTCGCACCGGCATCCACCGCGTTTTCCAGCAGCTCCTTGACGACGCTGGCGGGACGCTCGATGACTTCTCCGGCAGCGATTTTGTTGACCACACTGGGCGGCAGTTGCCGGATCTCAGGCATGCGATCCTCGTACCTGTTGAAGGATCAGAGTCGATACTTGTCCAATTTGCGATACAGCGTGCGGGCGCCGATGCCCAGGATTCGCGCCGTTTCTTCGCGGTTGCCGTTGGTCAACTTCAGCGTCTCTTCGATGGCCCAGCGCTCGATTTCACTGAAGGGCTGGCCGATCAAGCCCATGGGCATCGACGGACTCTCCATGGCCTGCTGGTCGATGTCTGCCAACTCGGGCGGCAGGTCGTCGATGTCCAGCAATCCATCGATGTCCAACACGACCATGGTTTCGACCGCGTTTCGCAATTGCCGCACGTTGCCGGGCCAATCGTAGACGAAAAACCGTTTGCTGACCGCCGGAGAAAAACTGCGAGCCGATTTGCTGTGCCGTTTGACGAATTGTTTGCGGAAATGATCCATCAGCGGCACGATATCCTCGCGTCGCTTGCGCAACGCCGGCAATTCGACGGTCACCACCTTGATCCGGTAGTACAGATCGCGGCGGAAATCGCCTGATTCCACCGCGTCCTCCAGATCGCGGTTGGTCGCCGATACCAGCCGCACATTGACCTTGATCGGTTTGTTGTCACCGACTCGAGTGATCTGGTGCTCTTCCAACACCCGCAGCAGCTTGATCTGCGTAGATATGGGCATATCGCCGACCTCGTCCAGAAACAGCGTGCCGCCGTTGGCGTACTCGAACGCCCCGACGCGATCGGTGACCGCGTCGGTAAAGGCGCCTTTGACATGCCCAAACAACTCGCTTTCCACCAGGTTTTCGGCCACCGCTCGAGCGTTCAACGGTACCATCCGCTTCTGCTTGCGAGGGCTGTTCTGGTGGATCGCCTGGGCGATCAACTCTTTGCCCGTACCGCTCTCGCCGGCGATCAACACGGTGGCGTCGGTCGGCGCGATCCGCTTCAACCGATCGATGACCGTTTGCATCCGGTCGCTGGTGTAGATGATGCCTTCGAAGCCGAATCGTTCGTCCAAACGCTGCGACAGTTCCAGGTTCTGGCGCTGCAGTCGCACGGCATCGACCGCGCGTTCGAAAATCGCTCGCAAACGGTCCGACGAGATCGGTTTTTCCAGGAAGTTGAAAGCGCCCTGCTGCATGGCCTCGACCGCCTTGGGGACCGTCGCATGCCCGGTGACCATGATCACCTGGCATGCCGGCAGCATTTCACGGGTACGGGCCAGCACCTCCATCCCGTCCACTTCGTTCATCACCAGATCGGTGACCACCACGTCGTACGTATTCTGCTCGACTCGCTTCCGACCCTCCGGCCCGCTGGTGGCGATGTCGCATGTATAGCCAACTCGCTCCAGGATCTCGGACATGGCCATCGCGTGCGCACGGTCGTTGTCCACGATCAACGTGCGCACCGAATCGCGCGACCAAGGGCCCGTATTTTCTGACTTGTCCAAGTGAGTGTCTGACATGTTTCCGATGATACAGAACACGCGTCATCGACGCTAGCCCCAGTCAGCCAGCCGACGTCCGCTACAGAGCATGGCGCCGGCTTGGCCCACCTCCCGATTGTGCCCCCTTTTGGCGACTGCCGGTCACTTCGGCCGGGGAGGTCCGGAGTAAGGGGCGGCGCCCAAGTTTTGTAGCGGAGCGTCCTCGATTCCGAGCACGTCGGGGTCATCCGAGGTCGGGGCTTCGATGAACCCGCTGTAGGCAGCGATCCGAATCAGCGGCCCCATCCGTTCGGGCTGCGGTAGCACTTGAGTCCCGTCTTCGCGGTGGAAGGTGATGTTGGTCGACCGGTAACCGGTCTCCGGCTCGAGATTGTCCAATCGACCCTGCTCGTACCGATACACGTCCATGGTCGTGGCAGCATGCACCACGCCGTTCAGCAGGCACACATCGACGAAAGCCAGGTCGCTGATCTGCTGCACGCGATCCCCCACCATCCGATAAAGCCCAACCGACCCCATCGCCCACAGGGCGTCGTCCAACACGCGGAGCCGCTGCAGACCGGCGGACAACTCGGGGACGCGTTCCAGGTGCTGGCCGTCCAGCCTATAGCCGCCCTGGTCGGTCAACGCATACAACGTCCCGTCGTAATGAGCCACCGACAGGATCGGTCGATCGGTTTGGATCTGGCTCCCAAGCTCTTGCAGATACACGTCGTCCGCTACCGGCTTCCACAATCGCTGGTCCGGATCGCGCAGAAACGGGTCTTCCGACCACGCCGATCCCGCGCACAAGATAACTCCGAGGACCGCCAACCACGCTCGATACAACATGGCATGTTCTCCTTGGTGAATTCGCCGGGGGCTATCAGTCGTCTTGCGCGGCGCCCGGATCCCAGATCGTGCCGGTAATGTAACGTTCCTTGCTGGTAGCGTCCTTGAAGTAGATGACGCTCACGATGTTGCCGTCGGCACGCTGGACGCTGCGCGGATACCCGATGTCCCAACTGTCACCGTCGGCTCGCAAAACCACCTCGCGACTCCAACTCTGCCCTTGATCGGAGGACAGCCGAGCTCGCAAGCCATACGGCGGGTGCCGCCATCCGTAGACCAGTACCAAACGGCCGTCGGCCAGAGTCAGCAGCGATGCGGGGTTGCCGGCGTTGTCGATCGTGGGTTGGTCCAGTTGGTACCAGCTTTGACCATCGTCGGGCGACAGGAACGTCTCCAGCCACCAACGTCGCTGGCCGTCGAACTGGCCAGCGCGGCGAATGCTGGCCAACAAGCCCCCGTTGGCCAGTCGGACCGCCGAGGGCATGATCGAATAACCATAGCCTTGGGTGGGCGGCTGAGGCCCGATCCAGCCGACAAACTCCCACGTCGCACCGCCATCCTGCGTGCGGGCACAGAAAGGCCAACCCTCGTTACCCTGATCCTTCTCGGCTGTCAAAAAGACCATCAGATCGTGTGGCCCGTTGATCAGGTACTCGGTCCGCGACAGGATCCCCGGCCGTCCGAAGTCCGGGAAACGAAACGGGCCTTTCCAAGTGCGGCACCGATCCAGGCTGTAATAGAAGATGGGCTCGAATGGATTGAAACGCAAGGCGAAGTCCGGATGGTGGAAATCGATCCCGCCCGGACAGGCCTGGGGCGGCGGTTCGGGTTCATCCAGCGAAAACGGCGGCACCTCGATGCTCCACGTCCGCCCGCCGTCCAGGCTTCGAGCCAAACGTACCACGCGAGGGTCTTTGATCGGATGCCCCGAGGCCTTTTGATCGTCGTGGTGGCCCAACGTGAAACCCACCACGATCTCGTCACCCCAGGACCAGATCCCATTGTTGGCCGGCCACCCGGCAAAACGATCGGCCTCGCGATAGACCGTCACATGCTCGATCACCCGAGGTATGGGCTGAGCCGCCACCGATCCGGCCGCAGCCAACAGCACCAGCGACACACCGACGAACCATCGACACCCCATCCGGCAACTCCTTTTATTCCCAGGACCCTATTTCCTTTGATCCGGCAACGGCTGCAAGAACGAATGCACCCTTGCTGACGACCACCATGCTAGTCGTCGCAGGATCGCACCGCCAGACGCCGTGCGGACAGGTTTATTGGGGAACAGTCGTCGGGTGCCGCCCGCGTTTTAGCTGACCAGCATGATCGCCATGGCGGCCGCCAGGATGTAGATCACGATCCACTTCAAAATCTCCCAATGCACCGGTTCGCTTCGAGAGATCAACATGATTCACCTCCTTTTCGCTGCCTGCCATTATACCATGGTGCGCCGAGATCCTGTTCTTAGTTCTTAGTTCTTAGTTCTTAGTTCTTAGTTCTTAGTTCTTAGTGCTTCGTGCTGGGTGCTGGGT
>REEF01001055.1 GCA_007695205.1 Planctomycetaceae bacterium | reverse complement strand
CGTTCCAGGGGCTCGGGCAGCGGGATCGACCAATTGGGCCATTGATCGATGGTACCCGGCATATTCGGCCGCTGTTCCACGGCCGCCAGGTCCTCCAGATTAGCCACCAACACTGCCGATGGCGATGCGGCCATCGCCTTGTAAGCCCCTTCGATCGCTTGTTCGACGGTTGCCTGGTCATCCAGGCCGGCTGCCTGTTTCAAACGTTGCCGCACCTGCTGGTACCCGTCTTGGCTGGGCCTGAGTCCGATCTGCTGTTGCGCGTGGAAATCGGCGCCGCTCCACAATCCAGCCACGGTGGGCAGATCGTGCGTGGTGATCGCGGCCATCGTCAGCGGCGGGTAATCCTGCGGCGATTGCTCCTCGAACCACATCAGCCGATAGGACAGCATCCGGTTCTCTTGCAAACGCTGCCGCACATGAGGCTCGACGGTGCCCAAGTCTTCCCCGGCGATCCAAGCGCCAGCCCGGTGACTTTCGACGGCCACCACCGCCAACAGTTCATCGGCCGGGTATCGCACGTAGGTACCCGAACCCGCAGGAAAACCTTCCGGGATCCAGAACAGACGAAACAGGCCCATCACATGATCGATCCGCAGTCCTCCGGCATGCCGCAAGGCAGATCGGATCGTTTGGATGAACGGCCGGAACCCGGACTGTTTCAGCCGGTGAGGAATAAACGGCGGCAGGCACCAATTCTGACCGTCGGCATTGAAGAGATCGGGCGGTGCTCCCACGGTCGCGCCCTGGGCAAGGACATCCTGCCATTGCCAGGCGTCCGCACCGCCCGGCTCGACACCGATCGGCAGATCCTGAACCAGTGGCAGGTCAGTCGAAGCATGGGCCAATTGCTGATCCAGCAGCCATTGCAGCCAAGCATGAAACCGAATCCGATCCTCGTGGGCCGTCGCGAATCGCCCCACGGCCGCCGAAGCCGGATCCCGAAACTCGGCCGGCCACACTCGCCAGTCGCCTCCATAGTGCTCGGCCAACGCACAGTAGGTGCTGAAGACCTGCAGGTCCTGCCCCTGCTGAGTCTGATACGCCTGGAAGCCCGAATCCGCGCCGACCATCTCCCAGATCCGCTGCAAAGCCTGCATCTTACAGGCGAAAACGCGGTCGCGGTCCAATCGCGTCGCTCGGTTCAACGACCGAGCGTCAACGGCCGCGGCTTCGATCGCCTCAGCGATCCGATCAGCGCCGGGAACTCGCGGCACGCACAGATACAGGGGATTTCGGAACCGACGACTGGACGGAAAGTAGGGACTGGCCTGCTGCGGGATGATCGGCGCCGTGGCCGAGAGCGGATTGATCAGCAGCGCGCCGGCTCCCAATTCTCGAGCCCAGCCGGCCAAACGCTTCAGGTCAGCCAGATCGCCGATCCCCCAACTGGATTCACGGCGCGCTGCATACAATTGAACGGCCAGTCCCCAAATCCGCATCGTGGGATCGAAATGGCAGGTTGCCGGCCGCTGGATTACCAGCGTTTTGACTTCCTGGTCGCCGTGCTGCAGCCAGTGATAGCCGACTGGCAGATCGGGGGGCAACATCCGGTCGATCCACTGGGATGTACCATCCTCTAGCTCCAGTTCGCCGGCTACGTCTATTTGTGTGGTCTCGCCGTGCCATCCGATGCGGACCTCAACCGGCGATGCCTGCGTCGTGTCTTCTAAATCGACACGCATCGCAGCCCGCAACGCGTTGATCGTCTCTGCCGAAGCGGCGTGCCAGTTCCCGAACATATCGTGGAATCCGGGATGGATTCCCCACCTTTGTAGATTGTCGTCCATAGCCTTTCTCGCAGGAATCCCGCTGATGTTGAATTTGCGCATTGGAAGTCTCAAACCCAATCATGGAAAGGGGGGCAACCGCCACGAAGTCATCATCGCGAAGTTTTGCCCAAAAAAGCAACCCAAACAGGGGGCAATAGCCGGATAGTCGGCAAAATCGTTGAAGTTCGTATCGTTCGGTCTCCGAATGATGTTGACGAAGAACGATTCGAATCACGGCCCCTGGTCTGGATGGGGGTGCGTCAGGGGGTGAGGAGTTCGTGTGATGGTATCTGAGGCAAAGGAGCATCGAGAAGACCAACACAAGGGGGGGGCGACGGCCTTGTGCGAGACGGTGCAGCTCTTGGCACAGTGCCATCGGCAGCTAAGAAGATTACTCTCCGATCGGCTGGTCGTGCTGGGGCTGAACGACACCGAGTTCATGGTGTTGTGGCTCTGTCAGCAGGCAGAACCGCGGGGGTGGGTCCAGCGGGATCTGGCCGCCGCGCTGGGTATTTCCCCGCCGCAGATCAGCAGTCTGGTAGAACGGCTACGCCAGCAGGGCTGGTTGACCAGTCGGCGTTGTCAGTTGGATCGCCGTCGTCAGGTGTGGGGAATCGAGCCTGAGGGAAGCCGGTTGTTGGCGCGGATCGGCGATGACCTGCAGGACTTGACGGCTTCGCTGGATCGTTCCTTTTCGAACAGGCAGCAAACCGAGTTGACCACGTTGCTTCGCGAGTTGGCCGGATGGGGTGCGGCATGCCCGGCGTCGGCCGTGAAGTCCAGCGCGGACGCCGCCGAGTCATCACCGTTGCGTCTTTATCGGCCGGATCGTCCGCCCCAGAAACAAGATGAACATCGCGAGGAGATGCATGATGCCATTGCCATGCGCAAGACAGGCTGAGGGGATACGGCGATCGCATGGGGGCTGGCTGCTGCTGCTGGTGATCCCGTGCTTGGTGGGGTGTCCACGCGCTTTCTACCGCAATCAGGCGGATTCGGAAGCCTACGCCATCATCGAGGAGAAAAACACGCACCCGCATTGGCAGATGCCGGACTACTCCATCGCGATCGATCCGCGATCGCGGATGTTCAATCCTTACGATCCGGACCGAGAGCCGATGCCCCAGGACGATCCCACCTCGCACGAGTTCATGCTAAGGGTGGATGGAAAACGCGGGTATGCTCACTGGATGGCCAATGGCCAGATCAGCGACGTTCAAAATCCGCAGTGGCACATCTATTTACCCTTGGACGAAGACGGCGTGCTGGTGCTGGACGCCCGCCGCGCGGTGCAGATGGCGCTGCTGCATTCGGACAGCTATCAGCGACAATTGGAGACCCTCTATCTGTCCGCTTTGGATGTCAGTTTTGAACGATTTCGCTTCGATACGCAGTTCTTTGGCAACTACAGCACGCACTATCGTTCCGATGGTCCGCTGCGTAATCCGGCTGTCGGACCGCAAAGCGTCTTGGCGTTGGAGGGGTTGCCTGTGTTGCAAGCGCGTCGGGCCTTTGCGACCGGTTCCGAGATGGTCGTGGGGTTTGCCAATTCGTTGGTCTGGCAGTTTTCCGGCCCCAACGACTACAGCACCAGCACCGTGTTGGACTTTACCCTGCTGCAGCCCCTGCTGCGTCGAGCCGGGCGCGATCGGGTGCTGGAACGTCTGACGCTGTCGGAACGAACCCTGTTGGCCAACGTGCGTCAGATGGAGCGGTATCGCCGCGCCTTTTATGTGGAAGTTTTGACCGGCCGCGGAGCCGGGACGGGTGCGTCGCGACAGGGCGGTGTCTTCGGTGCGGGCCTGGAGGGCTTCACCGGCTTGGGCAGCAGCGCGTTTGTCCGTCTGGGAACCGGAGGGACAGGACCGGCGGCTGGGACCGGGGGCGTCCAGGCCGGCGGATTCATGGGTCTGCTGCAATCGGAACAAGAGATCCGTAACCAACGAGATAACTTGAACGCGCTGCGTTCCAACTACTTCCGCCTGATGGCGAATCTGCGAGAGTTGATGACCACGATCCCCGAGCAGAGCGAGAGCATCGTTCGCCAGCGGTTGCAGGTCGCCCAAGCCCGCACGGCCATGCTGAATGCCGAGAGCCGTCTGATCAACTCAGAGGTGGGTTACCAGAGTCAACTGGACGCATTTAAGATCTCGCTGGGCCTGCCACCCGATCTGTGCGTTCGCATCGAGGATCCCATGCTGGAACGAGTCAGCCTGATCGATCCGCAGATCCGGCCGATCCAGGACCGCGTCAGCGACTTGCAACAACGGGTGGGCGACGTGATCCTGGAACTATTGCCCGCGCCGGGCCAGGCGATGGTGTGGGACGATGCGAAGCATCTGCGGCTGTTGGAGCTGCGTGATCTGCTGGACGAGGTCCGCGAGATACGCCAAGCGATGCTGGTCGGCGAAGACGCTCAGATCCGCCGCATCTTGGCCGACGGGATGAAGCTGGCACGCAAACTACGCGAGGTGCTGGAAGCTCGATACGCAGAAGCCACCGGCCCCAACGGCGATGAAGCGGCCGCCGCCGCTGCCCAATGGGACCGGGAACTGCTGGACAGAATCCTGCAACAGATTTCCGTCAGCGATGATTGGCTGTATCGTCTGAGCGGGTACCATCGTTGGCGGGATGCGCTGGGCGACGTGCAACGCGCCGAACAGCAACTGACCGCCGAGGGGCTGATCGAACTGGAATGGATGCGCACCGATACCAATCCCATCACTCGCCAACTGTATCGGCGATATCAAGCGGACATAACCGAATTAAGGCAAGTGGAACTGGATCAGCGCCAGCCGATCATCCAGCGGCTGCGCGAGGCTTTTGCTACCGAACGTCAGATCTTCTCCGACCAACTGGCGGAGATCTTGGATCGCGATCCCTGGCTGGTGGACCTGGATCGCTGGCGATATTCGCCGGACGATGTCGAGGTGCTGACGGATCAGCCGCTACAGATCCAGTTGAGACGGCTGAAACGTCTGTTCGCTCAATTCATCGACACGATGATCGATGTGCCCGGCAAACTGAACGAATTGCCCGAAAAGGTTGATGACTACCAGCGGCGGATCGATCGGTTGATCGTCGATGGTCCGGATCTGACACCGGAGCAATTCGTCGAGCGGTTCCGCCAGGACATCTCGCCCGACATCCCCCAGGAACTGGTCGAGCTATCCGAAAACGTGTTGCTGTTGTCTCTGATGCAAGCTCGAGATCGAGCCGAAACGGTATCGTTGGTCGACGTAGACCTGCATCCGGCCATGGCCCTGGAGATCGCCCGGGCCAACCGACGCGACTGGATGAACCGCCGCGCGGTGCTGGTCGATACTTGGCGATTGATCGAGTTCAACGCGGATAATCTGGAGAGCAATCTGGATGTGGTGTTCAGCGGAGATATCCGCAACCGT
Source organism: Planctomycetaceae bacterium (assembly GCA_007695205.1). Lineage (GTDB taxonomy): Bacteria > Planctomycetota > Planctomycetia > Pirellulales > Pirellulaceae > SKKK01. Next base: position 1,387 of record REEF01001055.1, on the reverse strand, counting down.
GATCGAAACAACCCGTTCAGCCTGGATTCGTCGACCGGTACGTTGCGAGTCGGTTTGCGTTTCAATACGCCGTTGATCCGGCTGTCCGAACGCAACACCTACCGTCAGGCGCTGATCGAATACCAGCAGGCTCGACGGAGTTACTACCAATTCGAGGATGCGATCAACCGCAATCTGCGCGATACGTTGCGGACGGTGAAATTGAATCAACAGAACTTCGAGATCCGTCGCGAGGCCGTACGAGCCGCCGATCTGCAGATCGAATTGAACGAGGATATCCGCAGATTGCAGGAAGCCAGCCGGCAACCGACCGGCCCGACGGCCGCTCGCGATGCCGTCAGCGCGTTGTCCGATCTGCTGCAAGCCCAAAACGATTTTCTAAGCGTCTGGGTCACGTACGAACTGCTGCGAAAGACGCTGGACCTGGACCTGGGCACGATGCAACTGGATCCCGATAGCGTCTGGATCGACCCCGGACCGATCGGACCAGCCACCGGATACGTCGGGGTCCAGGTGGATTTGGACGATCCGTTCTGGCCCGGCCCAGCGGCGCTGCCCATCGGTTCGCAAATGCCCGCTTGGTGCCAAGAGGACGTTTGGGGCGACTAGGCGCGGAAAAAGCCAGGAGGGTTGTCAACCCACCGAAAAAGCGTTATAAGCCAAGCTGAAATGATCCACACGCGGCCGTGGACTGGGCCGCCGAACTGCCCGGACAAGGCGGTCAATGGGTAATCTCCTCCTCACCCTTTTATCACAGGAATTCAGGCGATGATCATTTGGGGTAGCCGCGGTCTTACGTCCACGGTGGATTCGCAACCGTTTCACTGCCCTCAATGCGATCGGCAGCGCCAGGGCGATCTGAAGCAGGTGCGCACCTTTTTTACTTTGTACTTTATTCCCTTGATTCCGCTGTCGGTCGCCGGACGTTACGTCGAATGCACCTCCTGTGGGGGCGCGTTCGCCGAAGACGCCTTGACGTATGACCCCGAAGCCGAACGCCAGGAAACGCAGATGCAAATGCTCCGCGTCATGGTCATGGCCGCCCTGGCAGACGGACGGGTCGATGATGCCGAACGCGCCGAGATCCGCAAGCAGTACATGGAACTGGCCGGCCTGCCGATTCCTGAAGAGACGCTGAATCGCGAAATCGAACTGGCGTCTGCATCGGGTGCGAACCTGAACTCGTTCGTAGCCGGCCTGGCCGATCAGCTCTCGCCGCACGGCAAGGCACTGCTGGTCCAACTGGCCCTCCGAACGATGGCGGCCAACGGAGACCTGCAACCCGGCCACCAACAGCAGCTCGCGCAACTGGCAACCACGCTGCAGATTCCGCAGGATCAGTACCTCGAGCTGATTAAACACCTGAGTGAAATGGATAACGAGGCAA
>REEF01000732.1 GCA_007695205.1 Planctomycetaceae bacterium | reverse complement strand
TAGGCACACTCCGTGTGCCGTAACCAGCGGACGGCACACGGAGTGTGCCTGCTACTTTGTGCCTGCCGTTACTCCGACTTTTGAAATACCAGTAGAAAACGGTCCTGTGTGGGTTGGGTTCCCTCGCGTACCAGAGCGAATCCGGCCTCGTGCATCTGCTGCTGGACCGTTTCCGCAGCGATCATGCGCCGGTGGCTGGCTTCGCGGTGCGGGATCACCGAAGGGGCCTGGCGGTCCAGGATATAGATGCGGCCGCTGTCCGTCAGACGATCGCGTAGGTGACCCAGCAGCGTCGGTCCGTGAAACAACAGATGATAGGTATCCAGGAAATACACCGCATCCAGCGGCTCGGAACCCAGTTGCGGGTCACCGCGGTCGGTCAGCACCGAAGGCAGTTCGACGCCGGGCGGGAGAGGGGGCCGTTCGTCTTTCTGCGTCGCCCATTCCTCTAGCACGATATCGATCGCCTGGCACGGATGCGCTGCCAGGTAGGGCGCGATCAGCTCGCGACCGGGGCCCAGAGCGACAAATGCTACGCGTTGATACGTCTGTCCTGTTTCGGGCAGCAACTGCCGGACGGTATCGGCCGGGATCGGTGGCAACGGGTCCGGATCGCGATCGGGGGCCTGCAGATCCTCGGGGCGTTGGAAGATCAGCACGAATGCTTCTCGGACATGCCACAGCGGGTCCGCGTACTCGACGAACCGAAAGCCGTTCTCACGCGCCTCGCGCACCACCGTTGTTTCGGCGATCCAGAAATGCTTCGGGCCTCGCTGTTCCCGCGGTACCCAATCGATCAGCGTTCCCAGTCGTTGGTCGACCACCACCAGGTACCCGCCCGGCTTCAGGCCTTGCCAGATTCCCTGCAACATCGGTTGCGGCTCCGTCACATGGTGGTAGACATTGTGCATGAACGCCATATCCACGCTGTCGGGCGGCAAGCACGGGTCGTCTGTCCTGCTCAGGATGGGCTGGATCTGCGACAGTTTGCGCTGCTGAGCATCGGCCTTTAACGACTCGACGCGACTCGCATCGATTTCCACCGAATACACTTTGCCTTCACCGCCGACGATCTGGGCGAACACCCAACTGTCCCTTCCGGCGCCGGCGCCGATATCGGCGATCACCGATCCCTGGCCGATCCCTAAATGCTGGGCGATCTGGCCCAGCGACTTTACGCGTACCTGCGGATTTTCCTTCGCACGCGGCTTGCTCTTCGCCGCCGGCCCTTGCGCCAGCGTCACATGAGCGGCCATCGTGATCCACACAACCAAACACAACATCAGGCGGGATAGCGGGCGGGATAGCGGGCGGAGCATGGTCATCAACCTCATCGAAAAAAGTGCGGGAATCAACCTCGATGCAAACAGGATACCACGGAATCGAAACGATTGTTGGTAACGGGGGGGGCTACCAGAAAATTACGTACAGGATCAGGGTCAAAACCACGACGACGATGCCGCCCAGCTTGGCGCCCTTAGAGGATTCCAGGTCCATCTTCTCGTTAACGGGCAATTCCACAGGCTCGCGCAGAGGCCAGATCAGTGTCATGGCGGTCAGGACGGCGATCACCAGCCCGAAGCACAACGCCATGCGGTCCAAGAACGACCAAGCGGCGATCCATTGCAGTGGATAAAAGTTCTGCAGCACCGGGATCGACGGGCTGAACTTGAACACACCGTACAGCACGGGATTCAGCAGCAGCCCGACGGTGCCCACATGGCGGGGAGCTCGCGGAACCAACAACCCGAACAGGAAGATGGCCAGGATGCCGGGCGAAATGAAGCCTTGGAATTCCTGGATGAAGGTGAAGATGCCACCAAAGGCCGGATGACCCAACATCGGGGCGATGGTCATCGCGATCAGCACAAACAGCACCACGAACACTCGCCCCGCCGTGACCAACTCGTACTGGCCGGCCCCCTTGCGCACCTTGCGGTAGATGTCCATGGTCGCGATGGTCGATGCGGAATTCAGCATCGAGGCCAGCGAACTGACCACGGCGCCAAAGATGGCGGCCAGCACAAAACCCTTGATTCCCCAACCCACCGGCATCAGGCGGCGGATCAGCGTGGGAAAGGCGTTGTCGTAATCGTGGGGCACCAGCGTTTCGACGGAGACCTGGTCGGGAATCCGACTGCGGGCCTGGTCGACCACCTGCTGGCTGGCCGCTGCCAACTGCTCGGCCTGCGTCCCGTCGGTTGGTTCGATTGTGATCTCGATCCGATCGGCCAATTGCTGGCGACCGTATTCGACAATCGTCGCGGCATCCTCGGGATGCAATTCGGCGAACGTGTCGTTGAAGACGTACAGCGGGATCGTCGGCCAGTCGGTCGCCGCCGCAAGCTGCCCCTGGATCTGATCCAGACTGGTTCTGTTTCGCGGATCCTGCGGATCGGGTTGCATGCCATCGGTCAGACGCTGATAGAGTTCCGGCGAACGTTCCGACAGGATGATCGCGTTGCGGTTGACCGCATCGCTCTTCAAATCACGGTTGAACAGATTGAATGCCAGGATGCCGGGGATGACGACGATGAAGGGGATCAGCAGTTTCAGGAATGCGGCGAAGACCACGCCCCGTTGACCTTGAGCCAGCGATTTGGAACCGAGCGTGCGTTGGGTGATGTACTGGTTCAAGCCCCAGTAGAAAAAGTTGGGGATCCACAGCCCGATCAGCAGAGCCGTCCAGGGGATCTCGCGGTCCTTCAGGTCGCGGACCATGTGCGTCTTGCCCTCGGGCAAGGGGCCTTTGTTCAAGTCCCAGAAGCGGGCGATCGGTCCCGATTCGCGTAGACTCTCGACCGTCACCTCGTCATTGCGTGCCGTTTGGATCAGCTCTTCCGGATCGGTGGTAGCCAGCAGACTCATCGCAAACAGTGCGATCACGATGCCGCCCAGGATCAGGGCGGAACCCTGGATCAGATCGGCCCAGGCACAGGCCTTCAGCCCGCCGACGAAAACGTAGATGGCGGCCAGCGTGCCGATGATCCAGCAGCCGACGGTGATGTTTCCCAGGTCCAGCCCCAGGAAAATCAGCCCCTGAAAATTGCCGGTGATCACCTTGGCGCCCGAGAATATGACCGATGCGGTGGGGACGCCCACCAGGATCACCATCGTGGCGATGGCCATGACGGTGCGAGCGAAGGCGTTGTAACGGTACTCCAGGAATTCAGGGATCGTGTAGATGCCGCTTTTCAGGAACGTTGGCAGGAAGACGAACGCGACGACGACCAGCGTGACGGCCGCCATCCATTCGTAACTGGCGATAGCCATGCCCAGCCAATCGGCCGCTTTGCCGCTCATCCCAACAAATTGTTCGGTGGAGATATTCGCCGCGATCAGCGAGAACCCGATCAGCCACCAGGTCAATCCGCGCCCGGCCAGGAAGTAGTCCTGGGCGCCATGCTCGCTGTGGGTCTTTTCCCCGCGACTCTTCCACAACCCGACGGTCATCACCGACGCCACGAAAGCCAGGAAAACCAGGATATCCAGCCAGCCCACCAAATCACCCATCTCGAGACTCCCTATGCACGTTGTTTGGTCACTTGGCCGACAATATACCGGATCGCCCGCACGTCTTCCAGTCGCTCCGAGATCGGGCGTCGGCCGATTCTTCGCGGAGATGGTCTTACAGGAAAACGCGGAAACCCACTGAACGCATCCGGATTTTGCATCGGACCTGATCGCCCGCGGGAAACGTTTTGCCAGATCGAACCGAGATGTGGCCAGGAGGTAAAAGCCAAGATCTTCCGCAGAAGGATGACCGTCATTCAACCGCGTCTTCGTGAGCGTCGAGCCACGATTGGAGATCGGCCTGCGAGCGGATTTCGAACACGGCTTGGGCCAGTTCCTGGAGCGACTCGAAGGACAGATCGCGGACTTCCTGCTCGATTTCTTCGGGCAACGGACCGCAGGTCCGGGTCAGTTGCACCAGCAATACATTTGCCATTCCGCGTGCTTCTCCGCGTGCTTCTGCAATTCGTTCTACCGATGTGACGTAGGGCATGTTCAAACTCTCCTCCAGATCAGTCAATTCCTGCTCGAATCTGCGGCTCAAGTCCTCCCGCAGGCTCATCATCCAGTCGATGAAGCGGAAGATCTCGCGTACCTCGTCTGCATTATACCCCAAACAATTGCCCGGAAGTGCTTCCGCCCGAACTCCTTCCAAGCCCCGTCGTAATCGCTGTCCTGCTTCGTTTTGCTGTGCTGCTTGCGTTTTGCCATCAGTTCCTCGATTCTCTCGTTTCTGTTTCGGCTCGACGTCCGGCAGGGCTTGTTACGGCGGCTCCAGCAGCCAAGCACCTGCTGCATGGTGGGCGACTTGGGTGGGCAGAGTTGGTATCGGATCGCTGGTCAACGTGATCAGGTGCAAGCTGGCTTGCGGATGCTCTTCGGCCGCCGCCAACAGGGCTCGCGTCTCGCGTGCAACCGTCTCTGCGGCATCCAGTTCCGCGCTCACTTGAATCAACTGCTGCTCGCCGCCCGGGTAGTGAGTCAGAAAATCCACTTCCAGGTTGTCAGCCGTGCGTACGTAGGCGGCTTCGGCGCCGCGACGTTCCAGTTCCAATGCCACCGTGGTCTCCAACGCGTGTCCCAGATTCGAACGGCCGGAGCGGTCGAACACAGGGATGTCCACGTGTAGGCGGCGCAGGCCGCCTTGGGGTCTAGGGCGTAGCCCCAGCGATACAATAATGAGCATCCGCGGTGTCTCATGCGATCGGCAGCCGCCAGTTCCTGCACGCCGGGGAGACGTGGCGAAGCGAATCCGAACTCGAGCAGAAAGCCGGGAGATTCTTACATACCATCAAAACGAGTAAACTGAATCGAGGCGTGAAGGAGGCGTTGGAAGAGGGTTTTCATGAGCTGGCTTGGCCAACGTCTGCCGGACCCCACGAAACAGGAGATCGAGAAGATGTTAGTCGGGGAATTGCCGGAATGGACACGCTCGAAGGACCGATTGGCTGGAGTGCAGGACGGATTGGCAATCGGTCCTCGTTCTTTCGGGATTACGTGGTAAACCTAAGCAGCCAAACGGTTTATGCCGCTCGCCGGACCTATCAAGACGCTGAGTCGAGATCAATGGAACCGCTATTTCGAGCGGTATATTGCGTTTATCTGCGACGGTTGATACATTAACCGCCAACTTTCGGTTATGTCCTGGTAGATCGATAGTCGTTGGGCGCACGTCGGATGCGTAGACCTCGTGGGCCACACGCGTCGTTGTAAGGTTGGCTTTGATGGAAAGATTCACATTTCCGGGATGGGCGAATCGCATTCCGGCTCTGATTTTGGGTTTATTGACATTCGGGGCGGGATACGTGGCGGTGGTCGGAGTTTACGGCACGGCCCCCACTACCATCAACGTGGGGTATTCACCGAAACAGCCCATTGAATTCAGTCACAAACTGCACGCCGGAACGCTGAAGATCGATTGTCGGTACTGTCACAATACGGTCGACCACGCGGCGCATGCGGCCGTGCCGCCGACGAAAACGTGCGTGAATTGTCACAGCGCGGCGAACCCGGATGGAACCGTGTCGCTATCGGCGATCCATGTCAAAAGCGAAAAACTGCTGCCCCTGCATCAGGTGCAGGCTTCGGGCGAGGGCATCGAGTGGATCAAAGTGCATGATCTGCCGGATTTCGCCTACTTCAACCATGCGGCTCACGTCACTCGCGGGGTGGGCTGTGTTTCGTGTCATGGTCGTGTCGACCGGATGGATCAGGTGTACCAGGTCGAGCCGTTGAGCATGAGCTGGTGCTTGGACTGTCACCGGAATCCAGAGCCCCACTTGCGGCGGGACGAATTCATCACCGTGTTGGATTATGTTCCGGAGCCGGGCGAGGGCGCTGCGGTCATGGCCGAAAAGGGTATTCAACCTTCCACTAATTGTTCCACGTGTCACCGATGATCGAACCGTCTACCGGGAAGAAATACTGGCAAAGTTTGGGCGAATTGCAAAACACGCCCGAGTTCGAAGAGATGTTGCACCGGGAGTTTCCCCAGGCGGCGTCGGAGTTCCCTGCGGGCGTCTCGCGGCGGCGCTGGCTCCAGCTTATGGGAGCTTCTTTGGCGTTGGCCGGGGTTGCTGGCTGCCGCTACCAGCAGGACAAGCTGGTGGCCTTGTCAGCCCGACCTGTGGATCGCATCCCGGGCAAGCCGCAGAAATATGCGACGTCGATCGAGCTGGCTGGTGGCGTGCGGCATCTGCTGATGACCTGTTTCGACGGTCGGCCTTTGAAGGTCGAGGGCAATGCCGACCATCCGGCGGGACAGCGTGGCACCGACGCCTGGGCTCAGGCCTGCATCCTGGGTATGTACGATCCGGATCGAGGCACCCAATTGGTTCAGCGCGAGGGCCAGCAGGCTCGGGTCAGGACCTGGACCGATTTTGACGATGTGCTGGACGGCCGATTGCGAGATTGGAAAACGGCGGGCGGCGAGGGCCTGGCCGTGCTGGTCGAACCGACTCCGTCGATCTCGTTGACTTCCATGTTGGACCGGCTGCAGCAGGAGTTCCCGGCGGCGAAGATCTACCAGCACACGTCGGTGCCGAGGTCCAATCCGGTAAAAGGCGCTCAATCCGCTTGGGGCCAGCCGTGTCGAGCTCGATTGTCGCTGGACCAGGCGCAGGTGATCGTGGCGCTGGACGCGGATCTACTGACCGACGATCCGGATGCGTTATCGTTGGCTCTGGATTTCGCTGCTGGTCGCGATCCGGACGGACCGTCCATGAATCGGTTGTATGCGGTCGAGAGCCAATTCACGGTGACCGGGGCGAGTGCCGATCATCGGTTGGCGGTCAAGTCCAGCGAGATCGGTGCCGTGTTGGGCGAGATCGAGCGATTGGTCGAGCAGCACGCGGAGACGGGGCAGGTAGCGGTGGACGCCTCGGCGGCAAAACGAGACCGCATCTTGCGGGCGATCGCCGACGATCTGTTGCGTCATGCCGGGCGTTCGGTGGTGGTCGCCGGGTGGCGGCAACCGCCCGAGGTGCATGCCAGGGTATATCGGCTGAACGCACGGCTGGGTAATGTCGGCAAGACGATCACGTTCCTGGAAGATCCGCTGCCGTCGTATGACGACCTGAAAACGCTGGTCAGCGATGTGTCGAGCGGCAAGGTTCGGTCCTTGGTCATCCTGGGTGGCAATCCGGTTTACGACGCGCCTGCGGATCTGGATATCGAGTCAGCTTTGTCGGCGGTGGACACCACGATCCATTTGAGTGTCGATCAGAACGAGACGTCGCGGCTGTGCGATTGGTACCTGCCCGGCGCGCACGCTTTCGAGTCGTGGGGCGATGTTCGGGCGTGGGACGGGACGGTCAGCGTGACTCAGCCGCTGATCGAACCCCTGTGCCATGGCCGCTCGGCGCTGGAGCTGCTGGCACGCATGTGTGGTGATCGCCGCGAGCCGCAGAGGATTGTCCGTCAGGCAATCGATGCCCGTTGGGGCGGGTCCCCGTTGACCCAGGCGGATTGGCGTCGTCTGCTACATGATGGCTATCTGGAAGGTAGTGGTTTGCCGCCTGTGGAAGTCCAGCCGGTCGAGGTCACGGAACCGGCTGATTCGACTCCGAGCGAAGCGGACCAGTTGGAGGTCGTGTTCTGTACCGATGCGGCGGTCTACGATGGACGGTTTGCCAACAACGGCTGGCTGCAGGAGACGCCCCGCTTCCTGAGCAAATTGACCTGGGACAACGCGGCTTTGGTCAGTCCTCGGACGGCGGAGCGACTGGGCATCGAGCACGGCGAGTTGATTCGGATCACGGCGGGCGAGCAATCCTTGCAGATCCCCGCATTTGTATTGCCCGGCCAGGCCGAGGGTTCGATCGGCGTCGCGTTGGGATACGGTCGCACGGCGGCGGGCATGGTGGGCGGCGACCCGTTGGCAGGCATCGCGCCGGTCGGCGTGAACGCCAACCAACTTCGGACCAGCGATTCGCCCTTCATCCGCACGGGCGTCTCGGTTACCGGGACCGGTCAGTCCTATCCGCTGGCGACCACTCAGGATCATCACGCCATCGATCGGGTGGGCATGGACGAGACGAGGCGGCGAATCGGCATCTTGATCCGAGAAGCCGAACTGGACGAGTACCGGGAGCATCCGGATTTTGCTCAGCACGTGGTACACCATCCGCCGCTGAAGTCGTTATGGACGGAATTCAGCTACGATGGCCATGCGTGGGGCATGTCCATCGATCTGAACAAGTGCATCGGCTGCAACGCCTGCATGCTGGCCTGTCAATCGGAGAACAACGTCCCGGTGGTGGGCAAGGAACAGGTCAGCCGCAGCCGCGAGATGCATTGGATCCGCATCGATCGGTATTTCAGCGGCGATCTGGACGACCCCCAGGCCGTGCATCAGCCCGTGACGTGCCAGCACTGCGAATTGGCGCCTTGCGAGCAGGTCTGTCCGGTGGCCGCGACGGTCCACAGCGACGAAGGCCTGAACGACATGGTTTACAACCGTTGCATCGGGACGAGATATTGCGGCAACAACTGTCCGTACAAGGTGCGACGGTTCAATTATTTCGACTACACCAAACCGCTCCACATGCCGGGCCGCGAATTGGTCCAGTTGTCGGTGAACCCGGAAGTCACGGTTCGGTCGCGGGGCGTGATGGAGAAGTGTACGTATTGCGTCCAGCGGATCCAGAACGGCAAGATCGACGCCAAGGCTCAGCGGCGCACGCTGCAGGACGGCGAGATCATGACCGCTTGCCAGCAGGCCTGTCCGACGCAGGCGATCGAGTTCGGGGACTTGAACGAATCGGGCAGCCGGGTGGCCGAAGCGCACGCCAGTCCGCGAGCCTACGCGGTCCTGGCAGAATTGAATATCAAACCGCGAACGAACTATCTGGCACGGATTCGGAACCCGCATCCTGCGCTTGCAAAGCCGCATCCTGAACACCCGGGTCATCCGCACCACGCAGGCGAGCAAGGACACACGTAAGTTTGCACCCCAGCGATTTTTGACACGCGGGCCCCCAGGTCCGCGGTTCCCAGCCACGATTTGAGATACAACGGAAAACATGGCAGGCACGCTCACTACCACCGTCGTTGACAATACGTTCGAAGATCCGGGAAACCGCGCCCCCCTGGTGCTCGGCGGCCAAGACTATGCGTCGTTGACCGACACCATCTGTAAGATCCCCGAACGCCAGTGGCCCTCGATGGCCTGGTTCATCTGTTTCGGGATCTCGTCCTCTTTGACGATCATGCTGTTCGGCTTGATCGGGCATTTGATCTTTACGGGCGTCGGCGTCTGGGGCAACAACCACCCGGTCTTCTGGGGTTGGCCGATTGTGAACTTCGTATTCTGGGTCGGGATCGGTCACGCGGGGACGTTGATCTCGGCCATCCTGTGTGTGTTCCGCCAGCAGTGGCGGACCAGCATCAACCGGTTCGCCGAAGCCATGACGATCTTTGCCGTGGTCTGTGCGGGGATCTTCCCGGGAATTCACGTCGGTCGCGTGTGGGCCGCTTACTGGCTGGCACCGTATCCCAGCACGCATCTGGCGATGTGGCCAAACTTCCTCAGTCCCCTGCTGTGGGACGTAGTTGCCGTTTCGACGTACGCCACCATCTCGGCGTTGTTCTGGTACATGGGGATGATTCCCGATCTGGCCACCCTGCGCGACCGGGCCAAGGAGCGTTGGCGCCAGGTGGTCTACGGCGTCTTGGCTCTGGGCTGGACCGGGTCGGCGCGGCACTGGTCACGCTACGAGAGGGCTTATATTCTGTTGGCCGCCTTGGCGACGCCGCTGGTATTGAGCGTTCACTCGGTGGTCAGTTTCGACTTTGCCGGTTCGCAACTGCCGGGTTGGCACACGACCATTTTCCCGCCTTATTTTGTGGCGGGTGCCGTGTTCAGCGGTTTTTCGATGGTCATCACGCTGCTGGTCCCGTCTCGCGAGCTGTTTGGGCTAAAGGACGTGATCACGGTCCGGCACTTGGACAACATCACCAAATTCATTCTGGCGACGGGAACGATGGTGGGTTACGCCTACCTGATCGAGTTCTTCATCGCTTGGTACGGGGGTAACCCGTACGAACGTTTTGCGTTCATCAATCGTGCCTTTGGTCCGTACGCTTGGGCCTATTGGACCATGATCGCCTGCAACGTGATCACACCGCAGTTGTTCTGGTTCAAGAAGTTCCGGACCACGCCCTGGATCATGTTCGTCGTCTCGATCTTCGCGAACATCGGGATGTGGTTCGAGCGTTTTGTGATCGTCATCACGTCGCTCAGCCGCGACTTCCTGCCGTCCAGTTGGGCCTACTTCACGCCGACCTGGGTGGACATCGGGATGTTCGTCGGCAGTTTCGGATTGTTTTTCACGCTGTTTTTGCTGTTCATTCGTTTCATGCCCATGGTAGCCATCGCGGAGGTCAAGGCCGTGATGGCGCACGAGCGGCATAAGAGTGGGGAGTCGAGTCACGAGTCATGACGCAAGCACAAGATCCTCAAATCACACCGCAGACGAAGGTCATCGGCCTGTTGGCCGAGTTCGATTCGCCCGATGCGTTGCTGGCCGCTGCCGAACGGGTGCGCGGAGCTGGGTACTTGAAGACCGATGCATTCAGTCCGTTCCCCATCCACGGCATGGATGAAGCAATGGGGATCCGCCCCACCGGATTGCCGTGGCTGGCTCTGCTGGTGGGGATGTTCGGCGGGCTCGCAGGTCTGTTCGGCGAGTTGTGGGCCAATTCCATCGACTATCCCATCATGGTTAGCGGCAAGCCGTTTTTCAGTCTTCCGGCAACCATCCCCGTATCGTTCGAGTTGACGATCCTGGGGGCCGGAGTCGCGACATTTCTCGGCATGCTCGTGCTGAACGGGCTGCCCCGACTGGCGAATCCTCTGTTCCGCAAGCCCGGTTTTCTGCGGGCGACCACCGACCGGTTTTTCCTGATGATCGAGGCGACCGATCCCAAATTTGACTTGGCACCGACGCGTTCGTTGCTCGAGTCGCTGCAACCGCTTGGCGTCGAGGCGTGTGAAGCCGATACGAGCCCCAGCCCGATGCCGAAATTCGTGCTGCCTGTGCTGGTGTTGATGGGCTGCATGGCCCTGATCCCGCCGGCGCTGATCGCGCGAGCCAGGGTGACGAAATCCGAAAAGCCAAGATTCGACACGTTTCCCGATATGGATTACACGCCCGGCTACAAGGCGCAAGCGCCAGCTCCGACCAACCTGTTTGCGGATCGGCGAGCCAGTCGGCCGCCGGTGCCGGGCACCGTGCCGCGCGGCAGCCTGCAGGACGATGATCGATTGTATCGTGGCATCGATCCCGATCAGCAAACCGCCATGCGGCTCAGCAGCCAGACCGGTACGATGCTGACCTCCACGTCAGGGCCGGCAGAGGAAGCAGCGGAAGAGGAAGAGATTGCTGAGGAGGATGCGCCGGATGCTGCGCCGGATCCGACGGACCCGGAAGACACGGCCGATGCGCCGATGGCGGCCGAGGACGACGAGCCCCAGCCCGCTTGGGTCACTTCGTTCCCCTTGCCGGTGACGCGCGAATTGATGGTTCGCGGCCGACAGCGGTACGATATCTATTGCTCGGCCTGCCATGGATTGGGCGGCGATGGCAGCGGCCTTGTCAGTCGGCGAGCTTTGGAGTTGGAACAGGGTACCTGGATTCCGCCCCTGTCGCTGCATGTCGATTCGGTGCTGGAACAACCTGTGGGCCAACTGTACCACACCGTGACTCATGGAGTCCGCTCGATGCCCGGATACGGCGATCAATTGATCGTCGAGGATCGTTGGGCCATCGTCCTGTATATCCGAGCCTTGCAGCGCAGCCGCAACGCCAGTCCGGCGGATGTGCCATCCGACCTGCTCGAGACCCTGCGAGACCTGTAACCTCCGTAAGACGAAGCATTCCCATGACAGCCAAACCACACGCGGAATTACGCGACTTGTATCACTTCGGCGAAGAACGCCAGCGAGCCGTTCGTCTGCTGGGGGCCATCGGTGTCGTTGGCCTGCTGCTGGGCGTGATCTTCAGCCTGTTCGAAGCCGAGGGCCTGAGGCGTTTTGCCTTCACCTACCTGGTCAGCTACACCTATTTCCTCAGCCTGGGATTGGGCGCCCTGTGCCTGGTGCTGGTCAGCCATTTGACACGCGCCGGTTGGAACGTGGTCTGGCGTCGCTTGGCGGAAATTTTGGGCGCGACGCTGCCCTGTTGGGCGTTGATGTTCCTGCCCATCCTGGGGTTCCTGCTGTTTGGTGGCGGGATGCTGTTCCACTGGAACGACCCGGAAATCGTGCGGAACGATCCGCTGATTCAGGAGAAAGTACCCTACCTAAACGCTGGGTTCTTCACCGTCCGTGCCGCCATCTATCTGGCCGTGTGGGCTTGGCTGGGCAGCTACTATTACCGCAATTCCCGCTTGCAAGATCGGTCCGGCGATAAGGAACTGACGTTGCGGATGCAAAAGTGGAGCGGGCCCGCGTTGATCCTGTATGGGTTCACGGTCACCTTCGCCTCGTTCGACTGGATGATGTCGCTGGATGCTCACTGGTTCAGCACCATCTTTGGGATCTATTTCTTCGGGGGCGCGGTCATGGGAGCCATCGCTGCCTTGATCCTGGCCGCCCAGTTCCTGCAGCATCGAGGCCTGTTGAAAGAGTCGATCACGGTCGAACACTATCATGATCTGGGTAAGTTGCTGTTCGGGTTCGTGTTTTTCTGGGGTTATATCGCGTTCTCGCAGTACATGCTGATCTGGTATGCCAACATCCCCGAAGAAACTCAATGGTTTCTGGTTCGGCAGACCGGCGGCTGGTTAGGGATCTCGCTGATCCTGCTGGTTGGCCATTTCCTGTTGCCGTTCGCGGGGCTGATGTCGCGACACGTTCGGCGGAACCGCATGTTGCTGGCCGGATGGTCGGCCTGGTTACTGGTGATGCACTGGTTGGACCTGTATTGGCTGATCATGCCCCAGCTTTCGAAGGGCGCTGGACCCTCGTTCGGGCTGGTGGATCTCTGCTGCCTGATCGGTCTCGGCTGCCTCTATGCCAGCACGGTCTTGTGGGCGACGGGTGATCATGCATTGATCGCGGTGCGGGATCCGCGTCTGGCCGAATCTCTGGCATTCAAGAATCTATAGGGCTCAGGACCATGGAACGATATCACGATACCCACACGACCTTGCTGGCTTATTTTGGCGTCGTCAGCACCGTCGTATTATTTGCACTGATCGTCGGCTTGCAGGTGCTGTACTATACTTTTGCAGAGCGTGACTTTCAGCGGAAAGTCATCGAGGCACCGACGATCGAGAGTGACAGTCGGATCGCCGAGCAGCAAATCCAACTGACCCAGTATGGTTGGGTGGATCGGAAAGAGAACAAAGTAGCGATTCCCATCGACCGGGCCATGGAGCAGGTCGTCGCCGAACTGCAGGCCATGGCCGAGCAGGAGTGAAATCATGATCGCTGGACAATTCAATTTAGGTTCCGTCGTTATCGCAGTGATGGCCGCCCTTCTCGCAACGCAGGGGTCGGCTCAACTGATCGACCGTGCGCCTGCCGAAATCTCTGAGGTGGGAATTGATGAAAGACTGGGAGAACCCTTGCCTCTTGATTTGGCGTTTGTCAATGAACGCGGCGAGGACGTGACGCTGGGCCAGTTATTTTATCGGGACCGCCCCGTGATCCTGACCATGAACTACTCGGATTGTCCGATGCTGTGCATGCTGCAGCTCAATGGGCTGGTCGACGGTTTGTTGGACGTTGCACTGATGCCGGGTAAGGACTTCGAGATACTGAGCGTGAGCATCGATCCGACGGAGACGCCCGAACGTGCGCGACTGACACACCAGCGGTACGTCAAAGCCTATGGCAAGCCCGAAGCGGCGTCCGGCTGGCACTTTTGGGTCGGCAAGCAGGCGAACATCAAGAAATTGGCCGATGCTGTCGGTTTTCGATATAAGTTCGTCCCGGAACAAGGTGAATATGCCCACACTGCCTCGTTGATCTTTTGCACTCCTGAAGGCGTGATATCGCGGTACGTGGATGGCGTCTACTTCGAACCCACGACTTTGCGGCTTTCGCTGATCGAAGCGGGAGAAGGAAAGATCGGGACCAGTATGGATCGCATCCTGCTGTTTTGTTTCGATTGGGACTCCGCAACGGGCCGTTACGCACCGGTGGCTCAGCGCTTGATGCGTTTCGGTGCTGGCCTGACGCTGCTGGTCTTGTTCATCGGGTTGGTTCCCGTCTGGTTGCGTAGCCGACGCTCCGCGAACGCGGTTCAGCGGCCATCCGCGACCGGCGACAAGGCCTCCGAGACATCCGGCGACGGGGTTCAATCACCCGGATCGGCGTCTTCGATGATGCCCTTGATCCCACTGCCGTTGGCGCAGACCGCGTACGGCAACAACTTTTTCTTCCCGGAACGAGCTTCCGATTTCGCTGGAGCGGTGGATACGCTGTTCTTCTTCATCCTGTGGGTATCGATGTTCTTTTTTGCGATCATCGTCGGCGTGATGACTCTTTTTTTGATCAAATACCGCCATCGCGAGGGCCATGACGCACAAGAATCTCCATCGCACAACAACGGACTGGAGATCCTCTGGTCGGTCATCCCGACGATCATTGTTGCCGTGATCTTCCTCTGGGGCTTTGGCGCCTACATGGACATGCGTCAGCCGCCCAGCAACGCTTACGAAATTCGCGTGGTGGCGCGAAAGTGGACCTGGGAATTCGTCTATTCCAACGGGCACCGCGACCCGGATCTACATCTCCCGGTGAATCGTCCGGTCCGGCTGGTGATGTCGTCCGAGGACGTGATTCACAGCCTGTTCATCCCCGCGTTCCGCGTCAAGATGGATGTGTTACCCGACCGGTACACCACGACCTGGTTCAATCCGACTCGAGTCGGCGAGTACACCCTGTTTTGCACCGAGTATTGCGGCGAGCAGCATTCGACCATGTTGGCTCGAGTGGTGGTGCATCCCTCGGGCGAATTCGAAAAATGGTTGGCCGACGCGGCCAGTTTCCTGGATCGCGTTACTCCCGAGGAAGGTGGTCGTATCGTCTACGAGCGAAAAGGATGTGCTCAATGTCACTCGACCGACGGTTCGGCTCGTAGCGGACCCACCTTCAAGGGAATCTTCGGCGCCCAGCACGAGATGGTCGACGGCAGCCGAATCCTGGTAGACGAAAACTACATCCGCAAGTCGATTTTGGAACCGATGGCCGACATCCGCGCTGGCTACAGGCCCGTGATGCCGACCTACGCGGGGCAGATCCGCGAAGAAGAGATCGACGCTTTGATCGCATTCATCAAGAGCTTGGAATAGACGAGGCAACTTCATGGCTACCGACGCGTTCCCGGCACACGGTGCCGGCCCCGGCGAGGCGCTCGCCGGGGACAACTACTTGACGCACGATCATGGGATCCTGTCATGGCTGATGACACTGGACCACAAACGGATCGGGGTCATGTATCTGATCGGCATCCTGTCGTCCTTCCTGCTGGGCGGGATCATGGCGATGTTGATCCGAGCGGAACTGTTCACGCCCGACCAGATGTTCTTGACGGAGAATAAGTACAACGAGTTCTTCACGGTCCACGGGGCGGTGATGATCTTTTTGTTTATCATCCCGGGCATCCCCGGTGCGCTGGGCAACTTCGTCCTGCCGTTGATGCTGGGCGCCAAGGATGTGGCTTTCCCGCGAATGAACCTGTTCAGTTGGTACCTGTGGATGACCGGGGCTTTCTTCTTCCTGGCCGCTCTAGTGGTCGGCGGATTGGATACCGGCTGGACTTTTTACACGCCCTACAGCACGCAGACCAGCTATGTGGTGGTGGCCGCCATGATGGGCGTGTTTATCCTCGGTTTCAGCTCGATCTTCACGGGCCTGAACTTTATCGTGACGATCAACACGATGCGTCCGCCGGGGATGACCTGGTTCAGGATGCCCCTGTTTGTGTGGTCCCTGTACGCGACGGCGATCATCCAAATCTTGGCGACTCCCGTGCTGGGGATCACCGTGCTGCTGCTGACGGCCGAACTGGTTTTTGGGATCGGCATTTTTGATCCGAACCTGGGCGGCGACCCGATCTTGTTCCAGCACTTTTTCTGGTTCTATTCGCATCCGGCCGTGTACATCATGATCCTGCCCGCGATGGGGATCATCAGCGAATTGATGTCCGTCTTTAGCCGCAAGCCCATTTTCGGGTACCGGTTCATCGCGTACAGCAGTATCGCGATCGCCCTACTGGGCTTTTTGGTCTGGGGCCATCACATGTTCGTCAGCGGTCAATCGGCGCTGGCTTCTTTCATCTTCAGTGCGTTGACCTTCAGCGTGTCGATCCCCTCGGGCATCAAGGTCTTCAACTGGTTGGCCACGATGTACAAGGGCTCGATCCGGCTGCAGACCCCCATGTGCTACGCACTGTCCTTCTTGCTGTTGTTCGGCATCGGAGGTTTGACGGGACTGTTTTTGGGCGCCTTGGCGACGGACGTCCATTTGCACGACACGTATTTCGTAGTGGCCCATTTCCATTACGTGATGATGGGCGGCACCTTGATCGCCTTTTTGGGCGGCCTGCACTACTGGTGGCCCAAAATGTTCGGACGGATGTACAACGAAGCCTGGGGCCGCTTGGGCTGCTTGATCACGTTCGTCGGGTTCAACGCCACGTTCCTGCCTCAGTTCCTGTTGGGCAGCCGCGGGATGCCGCGGCGCTACGCTCGCTACGAGATCGAATTCCAGGGCCTGCACCAACTTTCGACGGTCGGGGCCATGATCCTGGGCGCGGGCCTGTTGCTGGTCGGGCTGGTACTGTTGCATTCACTGTTTGCTGGAAAACGAGCCCCGTCCAATCCCTGGGGTAGCGGCTCGCTGGAATGGCAGGCGACTTCGCCGCCGTCACCGCATAACTTCGAGGATACGCCGACGGCCGGCAATCCGTACGACTACAGCCAGATGCACTACGATCCGCGGATCGAAGGTTATGTTCCCAACAAGACGGTGGATTCATGAACCAGACTGCCCTTAGCTCCGAGTCGGAAAGCGGCGCCTCGCACGCCGACCACGACCACTCGCCGTTCTTCGCCCACCACTTCGAATCGCCCCAACAGCAGTTCGACGCGGGCAAGCTGGGGATGTGGTTGTTCCTGATCACAGAGATCCTGTTCTTCAGCGGGCTGTTCGTGGCCTACGCTGTCTTTCGCGCTCGACATCCCGAAGTGTTTGCCGACGCTCATCTGTACTTGGACAAGTCGCTGGGGACGGTCAACACGGTCGTGCTGTTGTTCAGCAGCCTGACCATGGCCTGGGCCGTGCGGTGCGCCCAATTGAACCAGCAACGCGGGCTGATCGTCTGCCTGACAACCACGTTGGCCTGTGCCAGCCTGTTTTTGGGCATCAAAGCCATCGAATACGCTCACAAATGGGATAGCGGGATCTTCTGGGCCGGGATGTACCAGCCCCTGGCGGACTACCATGGCGACCACGGATTGTCCCCGTTTTTGATCGGCCTATCGGTGCCCGCCCTGCTGGCCCTGGTCATCTTCGCCGTCGCGGCGGTCCTGGCCTACGCTCGACGCGCACGACAGCAACTGATCGTATTCGGCGGGCTCGCCTTGACCAGTCTCGCTTTCTTCGTCGGCGTCGGCTGTGCAAAGGCCGTACCGGTAGTGGTCGACGCGATGGTAGGCGGCGACCATGATCAGGCAACAGTCGTTTCCGTGGAAGGCGGCCGTACGGAATCGGTGCAGGAAGGGTCCGAGGATGCCGAGCAACCGCCGGACGAAGCCCCTGAAACGGGTCCCACCGGATTCTCGCCGGCGGGCATCTTTTTCAGCATCTACTTCGCCATGACCGGAGTGCACGCCATCCACATCCTGGCGGGGATGGGCGTGATTGCATGGCTGCTGGTCCGCAGCGTTCGCGGCGATTTCACGCCCACCTATTTCGGCCCCGTCGATTACGTGGGACTGTATTGGCACCTGGTCGACCTGGTTTGGATCTTCCTGTTCCCGTTACTCTATCTGATTCAATAGAAGACGCCATGACGACGGACATACAAGCAACCCATCACGGTTCCCAGGACGAACATCACGGCATCGGGCATGTGATCCCCGCACCGGTACTGATCGCCGTCTTTCTGGCGTTGATCGTGCTGACGGTCATCACCGTCGCCGCCAGCTACCTACCGTTGGGCGAATTCGAGATCTGGGTGGCCATGGGCATCGCGACGGCCAAAGCCGCCCTGGTCGCTGCGTACTTCATGCATCTGCGTTACGACAATCCGCTGAACGCCATCCTATTCATCTTCTGCCTGCTGTTTGTCGCATTATTCGTCGGTTTCGTCCTGATGGACGCCGACCAATACCGCTCGGACCTGATCGAAATGCACTCGCCGATGAACTGATAGAAAAGGGTTCGGAACCCCGGCTCCCCGTAGCCGAATTTGCCAAAATTCGGCCCCCCGATCCCCGTAGCCGAATTTGCCAAAATTCGGAACCCCGCGCCTTCGATCGACAGCCGTCTTCCCCACTCCCCGCTCCCGCTCGTCCCTCGAATCGAAAGCCCATCCGCCGACGGCGCAGCGTTCACCACCGGTTCAATGCGGACCGTCCGTCCCGATCAGCGACGCGCGCCTCGCGTCCTTTTTCCCAGCCCGCCCCGCTCGACCGGTTGACACTCTGCCCGAAGGGATCGCAGCTATGAGCCGGTGGGCGCGTGAAGCGATACCACCGGCTCATGGCTGAAATCCGTACGGGGGCCCATGGAGGCATGTCGAACCAAACGATCCCACCGGTCGAAACAGCGCTGGGGGGACTCCCGTCCGGCGTCCGGGAGCCACGGTGGGGGACTCCCGTCCGGCGTCCGGGAGCCACGGTGGGGGACTCCCGTCCGGCGTTCGGGAGCTACACTTTTCCAGCTACTCACTCAGCAGTTTCTTCAGTTCTTCGTCCATGGTTTCGACAGTGTAGCGGACTTGGTCCTCGGTATGGGCTGCGGTGATGAAGAAACGCAGGCGGGCAGCTTTCTCTTCGACCGCGGGATGGAGGATCGGGTGCACGTTGATGCCGCGCGCGAACAGCCGGCGCGAGAGCATCAAGGCGACTAGCGAGTTGCCGATGATGATCGGCACGATCGGCGTGCCGTCACTGGGGCCCGTGTTCATCCGACGCTCCTGGGCCAAACGCAGGAACAATTCGGATCGGGCTCGGCAGCGGGTCACCAGTTCCGGATCGCGGGCGATCTTGCGGATCGCGGCGTAGGCCGCAGCGGCGGCCGTCGGCGAGATGGCGTTGCTGAACACGAAGGCCGGCGCGGTGTACTTCAGGTACTTGATCAATTCGCGGCTGCCGGCGATGTAGCCGCCGCAACTGCCGAGCGCCTTGCTGATCGTGCCCATCTTGATATCGACGTCGCACGTCTCCAAGCCGAAATGTTCGGCCAATCCGCGTCCGCCGGCGCCCATCGTGCCGACCGAATGCGCTTCGTCGACCATCAGCATGACCTTGTGCTTCGTCTTGACTTCCAGGAATCGCGGCAGATCGGGATAGTCGCCGTCCATGCTGTAGACGCCTTCGATGGCGATCAGCACGCGCTGGTAGTCGCCACGGATATCGGCGAGCATGGCGTCCAGGGCTTGCCAATCGTTGTGCGGGAACGGGCGGCGCAGCGCGTGGGAATGGATGGCGCCCTGAATGATGCTGTTGTGCGCCAGTTCGTCGTGCAGGATCAAGTCGCCGGGGCCGAACATATGCCCGATCGTGGTCTGGTTGGCGGCATGGCCGCTGACGAACACGATGGAATCTTCCGCGCCGATAAAGCGGGCGATCTCGCGTTCCAGCACGCCGTGGATGGTCTTTTCGCCCGAGACCACGCGACTGGCGTTCGCTCCGGCTCCGTACTGCATCACGGCATCAATCACCGCTTGCTTGACTTCCGGATCGCCGGACAGGCCCAGATAGTTGTAGCTGGAGAAGTTGATCATCTCGCGGCCGTCGATCACGGTGGTGTTCGACGTCAGGCCCTCGTGGACATTGAAGAACGGGTTCTCGACGCCCAGCAGGGTGATCTGCCCGAGTTGCGATTCCAGCTTGCGGTATTCGGGCCACGCGCTGAAGCGGTACAGTTCCTCGGGGATATCGGCCAGCTTCATCCGTTTCCCTGCGGGAACGGCCGGGCGCTCGTCCGGTTCCGCCTCGGACCCAGCGGCCGGGGAAACGGGCGTCGCATCTGCGCCGCCGGCTTGACTCGCCAACGGGACCAGCTCGCAAACCGCTTCGCCCAGACTGGTGGCGCTGGTTTCTTCGGAGAACGACTCCAAGGGCAGATCGATCTCGAAATCGGCTTCGATCTTGCTCTTCAACTCGATCGCCATCAGCGAATCGAAACCCGAGTTCTTCAGCGGCTGGACGCGGTCCAGTTGTCCCGCGCCGACGCCCAGTACTTTGGCCACCAGTTCGGCCACGTGGTTCCGCGCCAGTTCGCGGCGTTGTGCTGCGCCCGCCGACTCGATGCGCCCCAAGATCCCCGATCGCTGCCGGTCGTGCGGGGCGATCTGTCCGGTAGCCGCCGCGATGCTCGCCGCGATCTCGGCCAACAGCGTACGGCGATCGTTCTTGGGCGTCTGTTTCAGGAACTTGGGCCAGACGATGGGCAACACGCCGATCCGCGCGCGGAACTGCCGCAACAGTTGTTCGACAGCGGCCAGCCCGCGGTCCACAGGGATCGTGCCCATGCCGCTGGCCGCCCAACGATCGCGGTCGCGTTGGTCCTTGTCGGCCGTCATCCCGATCGCGTCCCAAGGCCCCCAGTGGATGCTCAGACCGGGCAAGCCGCAGCCGCGACGGTACTCGGCCAGCGCATCCAGGAAAGCATTGGCTGCGGCATAGTTGCCCTGGCCGGGCGAACCCAGCAACGAGGCGATGGACGAGAAGCAAACGAAGAAATCCAGCGGCAGCGTTTGCGTGTGCTGGTGCAGATGCCACGCTCCCAAGACCTTCGGAGCCATCACTCGCTGGAAGCTCGCCCAGCTCTGTTGGCGCAACACGCCGTCCTCCAGCAACCCGGCGGCGTGGATCACTCCGCGCAGCGGCGGCAGGTCGCCGGCGATCTGCTCCAGGACGCGTTGCACATCGGCCTGGCGGGAAATATCGCCCGCCACGACGGTGACTCCCACGCCCTTACTTTCCATTTCGAGGATGGTTTTTTGCGTCTCGTCGGACAGGTGATCGCGCCGGCCGGTCAGCACCACGTGCCCCGCGCCGCGGTCCGCCAGCCATTGGGCCATCTTCAGACCGAGTCCGCCCAGGCCACCGGTGACCAGATAGCTGCCCTCTTTGCCGACCGGCACCTGGTCCAATTGCTGGTGATCGCGGAACGTGACCACGACCTTGCCCAGATGCTTGGCCTGGGCCATGTGTCGAAAGGCGCCGACCACGTCGTCGATGGCAAACACTTTGTGGGGAAGCGGGTCCAGCGTGCGGGCCTCGAACTGGGCGAACAACTCGTCGAGCATCGACCGGACCAGGCCCGGTTGCTTTTGCTCCTCTTCGCCCAGATCGAACGGGAAGTAGCCGACGTCCGCCCGCGCTGCGGACATCTGTGCAGCGGTCCAGATGTCGATTTTGCCGACCTCGACGAAACGTCCGCCGTCGGCCAGTACGGACAGGCTCTTGGGGATGAAATCGCCGTTCAGGCCGTTCAAGACCACGTCGACGCCGCGGCCTTCGGTGTCCGCGAGTACCTGGTCGGCAAAATCGAGCGTCCGCGAGTTCATCACGTGCGTGACGCCCAACGACCGGAGGAAGTCCCATTTGCCGGGGCTGGCCGTGGCGAAGATCTCCGACCCGGCGCGTTGCGCCAGAGCCACCGCCGCCTGACCCACGCCGCCCGCCGCCGCGTGGATCAGCACCCGGTCGCCCGATCCGAGTTTGGCCAAACGGTTCAGGCCGTAATGAGCGGTCAGGTAGGCCAGCGGAATCGTGGCCGCTTGCTCGAAGCTCATCGTCTGCGGCTTGCGGACCACGTAGTTCGTACCCACCGTGACGTGGCTGGCCATGCTGCCCGGGTACAACGCGACGACGTCGTCGCCCACCTGGAACTGATCCACGCCCGGTCCGACCGCCGTCACCTTGCCGGCGCATTCGAAGCCGAACCACACGTCCCGCTCGGACTGAATTCCGATCCGATTCTCGTACTCCTGCAACATACCCAAGGCGCGCAGCACATCGCGGAAATTCAGGCCCGTGGCCAGGACGGCGATCTCGATTTCGCCCGCCTGCGGCGCCTTGCGCTCCAACGGCTGTAGCGTCAGATTGTCCAAGACGCCGTACTTTGTCAGCCGTAGCGCGAACGGCTGGCCTTCGGGAACGTGCAACATGCCCGGGTGTGGGCTGCAGGCCTTGACCAACCGGGGAACCAGACGGACCGAGTTCCGATAAGCGACCTGGTTCTCGCCGTCCGACTGGACCAATTCGCTGAGCAGATCGTCGCCGTCCGCCGGACTGACACACGGGTCCAGGTCCACGCGGGTGCAGCGCAGTTGCGGGTGTTCCCAATCGATCACCCGGCCCAGTCCCCAGAGAGTCGAGGGCAGGATATTGGCCGCCCGGTCTCCGACTTGCACCGTTTGGCTGCCTCGCGTTACCAGCCACAAACGGGGTACGGCACTGCTGGCATCAAGCACCGACTGAATCAAGCCCAGGACGCTGCCGCAGCCGATCTGTTGAGCGAACTCGACCGCCGCCGTATCGGCCGACTCGATCGCCGGTGCGTCGAGACTCCACAGATGAACCATGTTGGTGGGCATCTGACCGTCGCCGAATGCCTCTCGCCACAGTCGATCGAAATCGGTGCGTTCTGTCGGCGAAACGCGGAAATGCTGCGGCGCAAGCTGCTCGAACCGCTCGCCAGCTTCGACGACAACACACGACTGGCCGCGACCGCCGAGCGTTTCGGCCAGCTTGCTGCCCGTGCCGCCGCGGTCCGCCAGGATCAGCCAGGGGCCGGCGACCGCTTCTGCGGCGGTGCTGCTGCGGTCCTTGGGACGCCAGTCGACGCGGTACAGCCAGTCGTCCAAGCCCGGTTGGATCTGCTTCAACAGCAGTTCACGGCGGATGCGGCGAAGCTTCAGGCCGGTCACCTCTGCGACGGGCTGTCCGTCGTCCGTCAAGATCGCAATGTCCGCCGTGACGCTCGAGGAAACCGCAGCCGGATCGGAGGTGATTCGAACGTGGCAGACAACCCGATGGATACCGGGCTGGAAAACTTGCAGCCGCTGGATCTCGACGGGCAGCAAGACGTTTGCATCGTCCGTCGAGGGCAGGGCGGCGCCGATCGTCTGGAAGCAGGCATCCAACAGGGAAGGGTGCAATCGATACCCGGCCGCGCCCTGCACCAAGCCGTCATCCAGGACCACGTCGGCCAACGCCTCCAGCGAGCCGGCGGAGAGGCGGCGGATCGATTGGAACTTGGGACCGTAACCAAGTCCCCGGCGATGGCATTCCGCGTAGAACGCCGAAACGTCCACTTCCGCCGTCATCGCTTGCTGGATCGGCTGCAGGTCGCGCGCCGGTGGCAAGGTTGCCTGCGGCTGGCGGATCAAATGGCCCGACGCGTGCTGTGTCCAGATCTTGTCCTCGGTGTCTGCTCGCTTCAGATAGCTGTAAAGATGGAACTCGAGCGTCTGGTCGTCCTGTTCGGTTACCACGATCTGCACGTATCGCGATTCGGACGGAGGCAAGACGAGCGCCTGCCGGATGGACAGATCCTGCAGCGACACGGCCTCGTTTTGGGAGTATTGGGCGCCCGCCGCCAGCGCCAATTCGGCCAACGCCGCAGCCGGCACCACGACCGTATCCCAGACGCGGTGGTCGTTCAGGTAGTCCGGCGCTTCGGGGCGCAGCACGGCCTGGAATACGGTTTCCTTGCCGGCCACATCCCATCGCTGAGCGACCAGCGGATGCGCGACCTTCTCCGACGCTCCCTCGCGCCCGCCCGCCGGCTGCCATTGCCCCATCTGGCCTAGAAAATCGTCCCAGCACGTCTGCCGCTGGAACGGATAGGTCGGCAGTGCGATCTTTCGTCGTCGGCGAGGCCAATGGAATCGTTCCCAGTCCACGTCGGCGCCCAGTCCGTGCAAAGTCCCCCACGCCGATTGCAGCACCAATTCGTCGTCCTGCCGGGCGCGCAGGCTGGGAAGCCACGGTTGTGCGGCGCCGGGCAGACAGACCCGCCCCAACGCGGTGAGGATGGGTTGCGGCCCCACTTCGAGGAAAGCGTCCGGTCCCAATCCGGCGATGGTCTGCATGCTGTCCGCGAACCGCACGGCTTGTCTGATGTGCCGCGACCAGTAGGCAGGCTCGACGATCTCCGCACCGGCAACTTGGCCCGAAACGTTCGAGACCACCGGGAACTTGGGCGGCGACAGGCGGATGCGGCTGACGACCTGCTCGAATTCGGCGAGCATCGGATCCATCAGCGGCGAATGGAAGGCGTGCGAGACGGTCAACGGCTTGGTCTTGATGCCCTCGGCCGCCAGCCGTTGGACGATTTGTTCCACGGCATCATCTGCCCCGGCGATCACGGTCTGCTGCGGCGCGTTGACCGCGGCGATCGACACGTGCTGCTGATGTCCCGCAAGCGTCTGGGAAACGCGTCTCTCGTCGGCCGAAACAGCGACCATCCGGCCGCCCGGCGGCAGGGCCTGCATCAGCCGCGCCCGAGCAGCAATCAACTGCAAGGCATCTTCCAGGCTGAACACGCCGGCCAGGCAGCAGGCGACGTATTCGCCCACGCTGTGTCCCGCGGCCATGCTCGGCTGAACACCCCAGGATTGCCAAAGCCCTGCCAACGCATACTCCAACGCGAACAGCGCGGGCTGTGTGTATGCCGTTTCGTTCAAAGGTGAGGACTGGCCGTCCGGCGGATACAGCACCGACAACAACGGTTGGGCCAATTGGGGACGCAGCAGTTCGTCGCAACGATCCAGCGTTTCGCGGAACACGGGCTGACGTTCGTACAGTTGCCGCCCCATGCCGACCACTTGCGAACCTTGACCGGTGAACAAGAAGGCGATCTTCACCGGCCTCTTCTTGCCGCTCTTGCGCAAAATCGGTTGCACCTGACCGTTGGCTGCAAAGGCCTGCAAGCCTGCTCGCAACTGTTCGGAAGTGTACCCCGACACCGTCGTGCGATAGTCGAAGTGAGACCGGCCGGTCGCCGCTGTGTAGCAGATGTCGTCCAGCGCCGCGTCGGGTCGGTCGGCCAGGAACCGATCGAACGTGCGCGTCATTTCGCTCAGTCCCTCGGAGGTTTTTGCGCTCAAGGTCAGCAGATGAGGCGATGGCGACGAGCGGTCCTCGGATGTCTCGAGCTGCGGTGCTTCCTCGACGATCAAGTGGCAATTCGTGCCCCCGAATCCGAACGAACTGATCCCGGCTACCCGCCGCTCCGCACCCGCGGGCCAAGCGACGCACTCCGTCGGCAACGCAAAGGTAGTTCCTTCCAACGAGATGTAGGGATTCAACTTGTGGAAGTGCAAATTCGGCGGGATCTGCCCATGCTGCAGGGACAGGATCGATTTGATCAGACTCGCGATGCCCGCTGCCGCCTCCAGGTGCCCGATGTTGGTCTTGACCGCGCCCAGCCAGCAGGGTCGATCCGCGGGCCGATCCGCCATCAACACGTTGCGCAGCGAGCGGACTTCGATCGGGTCGCCCAACGCCGTTCCGGTCCCGTGGGTTTCGATGTAGCTGATTTCATGCGGCTGTCGTCCCGCCTCGGCCAAGGCCTGACGGATGACCGCCTGTTGGGCCGGACCGTTGGGCGCGGTCAGCCCGTTGGTCAAGCCGTCCTGGGCGACCGCCGAACCCGGGAGCACGGCCAAGATGGGACTGCCATCGGTCAATGCGTCGGACAGACGCTTCAACACAACCACGCCGCAGCCTTCGCCGCGAACGTAGCCATCGGCCCCGGCATCGAACGTCTTGCAATGTCCGTCCGGAGCCATCATGCGGGCCTGCGACAAAGCGATCGTCCCCTCGGGAGAAACGATCAAGTTCACCCCGCCCGCCAGGCAGACATCCGATTCCTGCCGCCGCAGGCTCTGGCAAGCCAAGTGGACCGCCACCAGCGAAGACGAGCAGGCCGTGTCGATCGCCATGCTGGGACCGCGCAGATTCAGCAGGTAGGACAAGCGATTGGCCGCGATGCACAGACACGTGCCTGTGGCCAAGTAGGCGTCGATATCCATTAGGCTTTTGTAAAGCAACCGGTAATCGCTGTTGCTGATGCCCACGAACACACCGGTTGCGCTTCCCGACAAGCTGTCCGGCGGAATCCCCGCACTCTCCAGCGACTCCCAGGCTACTTCCAGCAGCAACCGCTGCTGCGGATCCATTTTCTGGCCTTCGCGCATCGCGATCCCGAAAAATGCGGGATCGAATTGGTCCACCGCATCCAAAAAACCGCCCCAACGGGTGTACATCCTGCCGGGTATCCCCAGTTGAGGATCGAAGTATGCGTCGACGTCCCAACGATCCCGTGGCACTTCGCGAATCGCGTCGACCCCTCGACTCAGCAGGTTCCAAAATTGGTCAGGGGTGTTCGCTTTAGGAAAACGGCAACCGATCCCAACAACTGCGATTGGCTGCGTGGCCGTATTTGAGTTCTCTGGCATCAGGCTCTCTGTTTAGCAATTCAGGAGCAGAATATCGTTCGAGGCTGTTTGAATACCGTGAGATCGGGTGCGTTATTAACGTCCCGGATGACTAACGGCTCGGTAACCAGTGCATTCTAACGCCGTAAGACGAATGCGCGAATCGGAGTTTTCGACCCAGCCCTACTCCGTCACGGCTACCCATTGCGGCTACCCATTGTGCATCGTTTCGGGTTCGAAGGATTTCTGCGCGTGCTGGACGAACGGGACATCCATTATTCGACTGGCGAAGTCGGACGCTGAGATAGATCGCTGTTTCGGCCATAGCTCCCAACGGCGTCAATGAAATGCTTTCTCGGCCTCGGAGATGCCGAGCCACGTGAATCGGTCTGGGATCAATCGCCCAGATAATCGGCTTGGACGTAGTAGGCGCCGCGCGAGGTCTGGTCGCTTTCGATCAACCATGTCTGCAATTCCATGTCCCCGGCGGGCAAACGGACTTCGAAACGGATGCCGGTCGCGTCCGGCGGAACGGCTTGGCGCTCGTCGACCAGATCCCCGATGCGTAAACGAGCCTCGGTGGCCGTCAAGGGGAACTCGGCGACCTCGGGACGTTCCCGCAGGACAAACGCATACCGGCCCGCACGGGCCACACGAATCCGCCACGGTCCGTTGCTCAACGGCCGCTGGCGCACGTGCGGCTGGTTCCACGGCAGATTCCGCAGATCGGGGGTCATCCAGTCATGCGAACTGAGCTGGACACTCGGCTGTTGCTGGGCGCCGATGTACAGCGGGGTGGTCTCGTCAAATCGCTGACTGATCTCGTCCCACCAGCGATCGTATTGGTCGCTCAATTCCTGGGCCACCTGGGGGTGGTCGTCGATCACGTTCTGCTGCTGCCCCGGATCCTGGCGCATGTCGTACAGCTCGCCGCCGCTGACCAGCCGCCAACGGTCGGTCATCACGGCCGAATGTTTCCATTTGATCGGGTCCAGCACTCGCTGGTTCTGCAGGAAGATCGTCCGCTGGGGCCAGTCCGAATCGTCGCCGGTCAGCAGGGGGACCAGCGATTTGCCGTCGAAGACGACGCCTTCCGGCGGGTCGATGCCGCACAATTCCAACAGGGTCGGCATCAGATCGATGTGGGCGGTGATGGGCCTGACCTGCCGCCCGCCGCCGATACCGCCTGCCGGGTATTGCACAAAGCAGAACAAGCGGTGCCCGCCATCATAATGCGAACCCTTGGTGCCGCGCATACCGGCATTGAACGTCTGAGCCCACTCGGATCGCTGGTCGGGCGGCCAAAAGTTCGGGCCCATCGTGGTACCGTTGTCGCCCATGAAGATCAGTACGGTGTTGTCCATCAGGTCCCAGTGTTCCAGGCGGTCCAGCAGGATGCCTAGGTTATCGTCGATGTTGGTCAGCATGCCCCAGAAGATTTTCAGCCGGTCGGAGACGTCCAGATCGTCGTACAGCGCCTTGTATCGTTCGGGCACATGCGGGCGGGTTTGGTGAGCTGC
Source organism: Planctomycetaceae bacterium (assembly GCA_007695205.1). Classification (GTDB taxonomy): domain Bacteria; phylum Planctomycetota; class Planctomycetia; order Pirellulales; family Pirellulaceae; genus SKKK01. The sequence goes on along the minus strand of REEF01000732.1, from coordinate 898 downwards.
GTTGGTCGGCAGGTAGACGAAGAAGGGCTGTTCCCGATTCTCGCGGATAAACCGCAGGGCCTCGCGGAACCAGACATCGGTACAGTATCCCTGGAAGGGGCGCCAGGATCCGTTGTCGTGGTAATGGTCTTCGAAGTAGTCGTTGTCCCAGTAATCGGGCGACTGGCCAACGCCGCCCGCAAAGTGGACGATGGCGTCGTCAAAGCCGCGAAACCTAGCTCCGTAGGGGTAGGAATCGCCCAAATGCCATTTCCCGTAGACGCCCGTGCGGTAGCCCGCTGCCTGGAATACTTGGGCGATGGTCGTCTCGTCCTCGCGCAGCATGTTCCGGCCCATGACCGTATGCCACACGCCGACTCGACCCGAATACCGGCCGGTCATCAGAGCGGAACGGGTCGGCGAGCAGGTCGGGTCGACATGGAACTGTTCCAGCCGTACGCTGTTTTTGGCCAGCCGGTCCATGTTCGGGGTGATCACGTGCGGGTGACCGTGAATGGCCAGATCGCCATACCCTTGGTCGTCGGTCATGATCAAAACCACATTCGGCCGTTCTGCGGCCGGAGTCACCGTGACGGCAGCGATGACGATCGCCACCGCACCGATCCATGGGAACGCGTTCATCAAACTTCTCCAAAAAAAGGGCTTGGATCATCATGCGACCAAAATCCTCATCCACCATTCTAGGCTTTGTCGTGAAGCGTTGAAAGACGAAGAAGAAAGATGCTCGTCGCCAGGGTCCAAATCGAATGGCCTCGCAAAGGCGGGTAATTCGTTGCGGCCCGGTTTCTGGGAACGGTCCGGGCGCGTAGAATGACCGCTTTGCGGACATAGCCCCAACCTTTGAACCTGAACATCGAACCCGATGCTTTCGTACTTGGCACAATTGGCTTTGCGATTG
>REEF01000761.1 GCA_007695205.1 Planctomycetaceae bacterium | reverse complement strand
TTCCCGGGTGTCACTTTTTGGATGACGAGACCATCTATCGAGCTTACACCTGAGGCTCCCAGCCGGGTTCGTAATCGCGCGCCCACAGCTTCATGGCTTCAGGATCGTCTTGGATCCGGCCGGTTTGGGGATCGCAGTGGAGCGTGCGGCCTACGCGATGGGCGATGGAACCCAAGTGGCACAGCATCGTGCTTCGCTGGCACGTCTCGACCTCGCCGTTCAACGGAGCGTCATCGCGGATCGCTGCCAGGAAGTTGTCGACATGCGGCGTATCGCCGCCAGACCCGTCCCTCTCTTCGATCAACTTGTCACGCATTTCGTAGATAGCATAGCCGTTGCCGGGGAGCGTGAGCGTGCCTTTGGTGCCGAAAAAGGCGGCGCCGAAGCGGGAGCCCTCGAAACCGCGAAGATGGGCGCTGCGACCCTCCCAGGTGACCATCAGATCGCCATAGTCATAAGTGACGGTCTGGCTGTCAGGCGTCTCCTGGGTGTCTTCCAAGAAGTAGATACCGCCGCCGGAGCTGACTTGCTGAGGATGGCGCGTCATCGCCAATCCCCACAGACAAAGGTCCAGCCCGTGCGAGCCGTTGTTGCCCAATTCACCGTTGCCCCAGTTCCAGAACCAGTGCCAGTTGTATGGGACCAGCCCGGTGCGATAGGGAATACGGGGAGCCGGGCCTTGCCAGAGATCCCAGTCCAGCCCCTCGGGCACATCGGCCGGCTGGCTGGGGGCCAGCGGACCGCGAAGGCTGTTGTACCAGCCACGGACCAACCGGATCTCGCCGATGGCGCCGTCGCGGAGCCGCTGCATGGCCTCGTGGAGCACGGGCCAACTGCGGCGTTGGAAGCCGACCTGTACCTTTCGGTCGTATTTGCGAGCGGCGGCAACCATCATCTCGGCCTCGCGAGGGTTGTGGCTGCCCGGCTTCTCCACATAGACGTGTTTGCCTGCCGCGCAGGCCAGGATCGTGGCCGGCGCGTGCCAATGGTTCGTCGACGCGACGACCAAGGCGTCGACGTCGTCATCGTCCAGAATACGCCGGAAATCGCTCACCATCTGCGGTGCCGTTCCGGTGGTCTCGGCCAAAGACCCCGCCAGACGCTCGACGCGCTGACGGTCCACGTCGCAGACATAGGCGACCTCGACTCCCGGACGCTGAGCGAATTGGCGAGCCAATGCGGCTCCGCGGCTCAATCCCATCACTCCCACACGGAGCCGCTGCCCGGGCGCATCATCGGCGGCCCAACTACGGGTGGAAAATCCCAATGCCAACCCCCCCGCCGCAGTCGAGCCGAGGAAAGAACGACGGTCCAACGATTCGCTCATAACAAAACCTCCCATGCTACTCGAAACAAAAAACCAAGCCGATCGCCCTTGATTGTACACGGTCTCGAGACAAACCGCTCGCCATCCGCCGCCAACAACACCAGCAGCAAAAAAAGGACAGGCATTTTTCAAAACGCTGCAGGTGAAAGGCACCGGGATCGCCGAATCGATCGACGGTGTGGACGATTGGCGACGGCGACTTGGAAACGTCGGAACCCGATGGGATTCGGCGGGCGTGCCGACGAGCGATGGGATACCTGGAGTTAGGCGTTCGAGCCTGCTACGTTGTCCAGGTGATGGACGCCTCGCTGATGCGCAAGCTGTCGCAATCGCTGTTGGTCCGTGCTGAAATAGCTGCCAAATAACCGGGGCTTCTCCAGCATCCGCAGCATGCGCTGCCCCCAAACCTCGTCGCTCGTTCCCAAACGGTCCAAAATAGAGGCGACCTCCGGGCTTACACGCGCTTTGCCCTGGCGGTATAGCCGGCTGGTGTAGTCGACCAGCAGCAGGTAACTGCCCAACGAAAAGCCCTCCAGCATACCTTCGCGCAACGAGCCCTCGCGTCGCCGGTCTTCGATGGGGCACAGCCACAGATCCTCCTCCACCGCTCCGGACGCGTGGCTGCCGGCCACACTGCCTCGGGCCGCCGCTTTCAAGGCGCGTAGTTTCCCTCGGGCCTTGGCATGTGCCACTCGCTGACGCAGCGATGTGTACCGGCTTGTCTCCGGCGTGGCAGCCAAACCGGCCGCCACGGGGTTCAGATCGATATACACACAAGTAGCCAGCAACGCTCCGTCGTCCAGAATCGCAATCGACTTGTAACGTGAGTCCCAAAAGACGCCTTTGCAGTCATCTTCCTTGTTCGCCATCCGGGCCAGCGGCTCTCTCAACGCCTTCATGAACCAGCTCAAGTTGCTCAACCGCGCCTGCAGAACGTCCACCCGGCGCTCATCGCTGGCCTGATCGTCGATCCAAGCCCGGGTCACCCGGATGATCTGCCCGTCTGCCGACTTTTGTGGATAGGCTACCAACCACCGCCGGACGACATCCTCGGCCGACCAGCCGCTTGCGGCATCCGGATCCAACCGCACCAGAACGTGCAGATGGTCATCCATGACGGCAAAGGCACAGACCGACACGGAGAAAGCTCCGGAAAGCGTCTGCAAGCGGTCTTCGATCCACTTCTTGCGATGTTCAGATCCCTCGCCACACAAAAAAGCCCGACGCACGCATCGAGAAATACTGTGATAGTAACGAGTTACGTTCACGTCCACGAGTTGATCTCGAGCCACAGTCATCGCGAATCCTCCCGATTTGATAATCCCCCAAAACCATCATGATAGCTACCCACGTTCCAGATGGCAAGCAAAAAATGCCTGTCCTTTTCGTGCCTGTCGCTAAAAAATGCCTGTCCTTTTCGTGGAGGTGCCGCGGAGATCGATGTCGCGCAGTTTGGGTAACGCACGTAACCATGGGAGTGCGGCGTCGGTGATCGCGGGGTTTTCGGCAAGACTGAGCCGCTGGAGTTCGAGCAGAGATCCGAGGTGCTGGACGCCTGCGTCACTGAGCTGATTGTCTTCCAGATCCAGGTGGTTCAGGCGATGCAACCGGCCGATCGAGGCTAGGCCTTCGTCGGTGATCCAGGTCTGGGCCAGTTCCAGACGGCGCAGCGCGGGCAGATCCGCCAGGGCGTCCAGCGCGCTGTCCCCCACAGCCGTCTGCCGCAGACGCAGGCTAACCAGTCCGGGGATCGACGCCAATTGTCCGAGTTCCGAACCGCCGATCAGGATGTCGCGGATGTACAACTGCCGCAAGCGTGAGAACTGGCCGATCGTGGGAAACGCCGCGTCGGTGATCCCGAAACAACGGCTTAAACTCAAATCCTCCAGCGGCAGGTTGCCCAACGCGGCGAACCCCTGGTCGGTGATCGATGCGTCTTCGATCGTCAGACTGGTCAAGTTGGCGACCTTGGCCAGCACCGTCAGGCTCGTGTCGTCGATCATGGCGCCCCCCACACGCAACACTCGCAGGCTCTCGAACCCGGCCAATTTCTTCAATCCCGCGTTGGTGACTTGCGAACAGGCTCGCAAATCCAGTCTCCTCAAGCGACGAATACGCTGTAAACGATCCAAGCCTGCGTCGGTGATGACGCCTTCGACCAGCCCCAGTTCTTCGAGGCTGGGGAAGTCGGCCAGCACGGCGAGCGATTCGTCCTGAAGATGGATCGACCGCTGCAAGTCCAGCGCCACCAGATGTTCCAGCACGCTCAGTTCGCGCAATCCGTCGGCATCGATCTTCGAGTTGTTCAGAGCCAATTCGCGCAACTGGCTCAAGCTGGCCAGCGGAGCGATCTGCTCGCTGCCCGCATCGCTGCTGGAGATCCGCAGACGGCGCAGGTCTTCGAAAGCGACCAGATGCTGCAAGTCGGCGCCGCGAACCGTGACGCGACCACCGGCCAAGTCGATGCCGACCAGCCGTCCGTTTGCATCGAATTCGAAAGATCCCCCCACCTGATCGACTCGCTGAACCGCCTCGACCCAAGCGGGGTCCAGATCGCTGGGCAAAGTATCGGCCGCGGCATCGTCGTCCAAGATGGCCTGGACCCATGCACGCTGGTCCACCGACAAGCTTTCGTCAGAAGGCATCCCTTCCGGATCGGGATCCGTTGGAGCCTTCGGTTGCTCGCTTGTGGATATCGGCGGGCCGGATGGTTCGGCCGTCGGATCGTCGCCGCGACAGCCCGCCAGGGCGGCCAGCAGGACCAACGCCGCTGCTGGGTACCGGACCGGCCGACCACCTTGGCGCGATTGGCCCGCGATCTTCTGCTCGATGGCTGCCAGCATGGGCTTCCTTTGCTACAGGGTCCAGGGCTCACGGCGTGGGCGCGCCAGCATGGCCGTCGCTTCTGCGTCGTCCAGGATTTCTTCCTTGGTCGGGTCCCAGGTGACCGGCCGTCCCAGCCGGATGGCGATGTCGCAAATCTGGCTGATCATGTCCGAACGCACGGCGTCCGCCAGATCGCTGACCGGCGTCTCGCGGCTCTTCACACAATCGATGAAGTTCTGATAGTGTCCGGGGCTGGCCGGCAGCATCTCTTCGGGGGCCAGTTGCAGGGTGTTCAACGAGGCCGGATAGGCGTCGCACCGATCGCGGGCGCGAGCAACGGTCACCCATCCGTCTTCGCCGATGAACTTGGTCGAATCGCCGCCGGGCTTGAAAGTCATCGTCACCTCGTGGGCCATCCGGATGGTCACGTCCCAGTCGTAGACGGTATCGTAGAGCCCTTCGGTCGGGATCTTCCCCGTACCCTGGAAGGTCATCGGTCCCGCCAGATCGCAATCGCAGCCCCAGACCAGCAGGTCCAGCGGATGGGCTCCCCAACCGGCCAGGTAGCCGATCGAGTAGTCGTAGATCCAGTAGCTGCCGGGCGTCTTGCAGCGATCGGGCGTGTACGGCTTCATTGGCGCCGGCCCGATCCACATGTCGTAGTTCAAATTCGGAGGCACGGGCGCTTCTTGCGTCGTTCCGCCCGCGCCGCCGTTGGGCGCAACGACCTCCAACGCTTTGATCTTGCCGATCTTGCCGCTGGCGACCAGGCTGCAGTAGTGGCGGCAATGCGCCGAGCTGCGTTGTTGCGTTCCGTACTGGAAGACCCGCTCGTGCTGCTCAAACACCTGGCGGCAAGCCAAGTTCTCTTCGGCCGTCAGCCCTAGAGGTTTTTCCACATAGGCATCTTTTCCGGCGCGAGCCGCCGCGTTGGCCATGGGCACGTGCCAATGGTCCGGAGTGGCGATCACCACGGCATCGATGTCGTCGCGAGCCAGCAGTTCACGGAAATCGTCATAAGCCGTGCCTTGAATCATTGTGGCCACCGCCTGGGCACGATCCGAGTAAGCATCCGCACACGCGACGCTCTGCGCCCCCTGGCACCGCAGCATCGCATTCAGCAGACCTCGGCCCTGACCGCCGACGCCCAGATACCCCAGCGTCACCCGCTCGCTGGCTGGCGGTGTGTCCGCATTGCCCAATGCGGTCGAGGTGATCACATACGGAGCGGCAGCCGCCGCAATCATCGATTTCAGAGCATCGCGACGATGCAAGAAACGCGTGGACATGGTGGAACTCCCCTCAGGTTAAAATAACGTTTTGTTCATGGCACGAACGGTTGATGATCATGACAGGTACTCGACTCGGCTCAGCGGTTCACAGCAGTGGGCGAAGGTACTCGATGCTGCGTTGCGCCTGGTCGACGGTGCCGCATTCGACGCTGAAGACGATATCGCGGGGGCATGATTTGCAGACCTCGATCACTCGAGCCCAGTCGATGACCCCCTCGCCACAGGCACAACCGACCGGCGTGCCCGTCACTTTGCCTCGTTCGCTGTCCGACTGGGCTACCGAGATATCCTTCGCGTGCAGATGGACCAGACGATCGTTGACCTGCTGTAACCAGCCGATGGGATCTTCGCCGGACAGGTAGCCGTTGCCGGTATCGAAATTGATACCGATCACCGGTGAATCCACTAACTGGTAGATCCGATCCAGACCGGCCGGCGTCTTGCTATACTGCTGATGCGGTTCCAAGCCGATCAGGATCCCACGGCTCTCCGCGACGGTCGACGCCTCGCGTAATACGTAACGCATCAACATGTGATCCTCGTCGGCCGTCGTCCACAACGGCTTGGGCCCTTCGTCGGTGTTGACCACCGGGGCGCCGCATTCGGCTGCGAAACGGATCGCCTGCTTCAGGTATTCGGTGCTGATCTCGGGCTTGCACAACGGGCAATGAGCCGACAATCCGGACAACTGAACCCCGAACCGCTCGCACGCTCGACGGATCCGCAGCGGATCGTCCAGCATCGACACGCTGTGAAAATATCCTGCCTCGCTCAACAGCTCGCGTCCCCAATGAACCATCGGCTCGACATACTCGTACCCCAGTTCGGCCGCTTTTTCTACGCCCCATTCGAACGGCTTGTCATCGTGCCGAACGAACTCCATGTTCACTCCCAGATAGATACGCCCCATCATTGAACTCCTTGTAATCGAAAAAACGGACGAACCGACGCCAACATCAGTATACAAAAATCTTTTGCGGCGGGAACTCGGCAATCCAGCCATGTCGTAAGTCGCATTGTGTTGGTCGGCTGCTGGCAGCTCGGCTGCGATCGTGTTAGAATCCCCAGGCACCGCGTGAAAGGTAGTAGGCACACTCCGTGTGCCGTAAACTGCGGACGGCACACGGAGTGTGCCTG
>REEF01000412.1 GCA_007695205.1 Planctomycetaceae bacterium | reverse complement strand
TTGGCCGATGCCCAGTTCGATTTGGTCGCGGTCGCGGGCGAAGTGGTAGCGATCGGCGCCCAGCAGTTCGTCCAGACGGGCTCGGTCGATCCGCTGCAGATGGCTGGCGGATTCGGGCAGATTGACGCTGAAGCCTCGGACAACCGGACCCTCGCGATAGCCCCGCAAGCGGTAGGCACCGGGCGATTCGGTCCAGCGGACGGTGACTCGCCCCTCGGTCGCCACAGCTTCCTGGGGTTGGCCCAGCGGGGTGAACAACTGGTACCGGTCCGGGTGCCGGTCGGGATTGTTCGGCAGGACGGCCGTATCGCCCGCCAAAAAATTCAACTTGATGCCTGCCGTGTCCACCAGGTACCGCAGCATCTCGTTGATCAAGACGAAGTAAGGCCAGGCGTCGGTGCCGGTGGGCAGCTCGTTCCATGGCTGGCGTCCGCGGAGCTGCAGCGAGTCGGAGATCGGTGTGGTCATGGTCAAACTACGGCCTCGATCCAGCGAGGTCTCGATCACCGCAGGCAGGTTATTGCTGAAAGGGATCACCGTGCGAGCATGGTCGACCAGATCCCCCAGGACCCAATGACGATGGACGGGGAACTGCTGCCAGGGGACGGACGTGGCGATGTCACGAAATGCGGCAGTGACGGGATGACTCAGGTCCCGCGGTGCCAGGAACAGATCGCCGGCCGAACGCCATTGGCGCACCAATTGCCCGCCCAGCACATCGTTGGCCGCAGCCACGTTGAACGCCGAGGGCTCCGCATTATGGCCCAAAAAGATGCCCAGCCCGCCGCCTCGCCGCACGTACCCCGCCAACTGTTCCCAGTCGGGTGGCGTCAAGGGCTGCGGGTCGATCAGGCAGACGGCCGAGTAGTCGTCCAGGACCAGGTTGGGCAGTTGAGCCTGCTGGAGCACCGTACACTCATAGGTCGCTCGGCCCGTCTGCCGGAAGGCGAAGGGGGCAACCGCTTCGGTGAAGAAACGAGTATTCACGCCGGGCGGCGCCAGTACCAGCACGGGCAGCGCCTGTTGAACTTCGATGGTGAAATAGCGGATGTTATCCCATTGCAACGCGTCCTGGCCGGCGAGTTCGACCCAACCCTGGTGCGTGCCCACATCCAACCCGTGTAGCTGGAACTGAAATGCATGCCGCCCGTCGGCCTCCAAAGAAACGATCTGCGTGTCGCGCAACTGCGGCTCGGGCAACAGCGTTTGACCGTCCCGGATCAGCGGCAGTGTCGGATCGGTTTGTTCCAGATACAGTTCGACCGTGTGCGTGCCCCCTTGGCCGGTCGCCTGCAAATCGCCCTGGATCGTCAACTGGCCGCTCTGCGGCAGGACTTCTTCAGACAACTGCAACGGCCCGATCGCCGTATTTTGCGGAGCATCGCGGCCGACGTCCAACACGTACAACAGCACCTCGCTGTGCTCGGTCAAGCGGCGTTGGAGAGCAACGGGCGATTCATCCGTCCAAGCCGGCTGAGTCAAATCGCTGAACACATAGACTTCGCGGCGAGCCAGACTGCTGGCGCCGGCCAGTTCGACCGCCTGGTTCACTACGGTGGTCAGCGGCAGGGGCACGCCGGTGGTCTCCAATCGCTCGATCGAGCGCAGGGCGGCAGATAGATCCACGGCGAACCCTGCGCCGGCGGGCCGCGAGTCCAGCACGGCGACTTCGCTGTCCGGCGGCAATTGGCGGATCAGCCAGTCGGCCATGTCGCGAGCTTCGTCCAACCGCGTCTGGTTCTGCCACAAGTACTGCATGCGAGGCGACGTGTCGAAAACCAGTACGGCCGCCACCGGGGCCTGGTCGTCGCCGATCAGCAGCGGTCGGTCGTCGGCCAGCGTCGCACGAACCACCCAAGCGGTCGATCCGGCCAGCAGCAGCGTGGCCAGCAGCAACAGGCCGCTGACCAACCGGCCTCGCCGCTGCAGCAGCGCCAGCGCGCTGGCCAACCCAGCGATCAGCAGCAAGAACCCCAGCGCACTGGCCACGATCCAGTTACCCAACTGAGCCGAATGCACGCTAGGGCGGGCCAATGCGGCAGCGATCATCGCGATCGCCAGGCACCGCAGCAACAGCAGCAACCAGTGCCGCACCTGCAATTGCCGCCGGTTGGATTCCCGTCGTTGTTGCAGGAACCGGATCGCCGGGAACGTCAACTGCTTCGGCTGCTGCCGCATCATCAGATGCAACACGATCGGGATCGCCAGCAGCGAAACGCCAAACAGCAGCGAAAAATTGACAAATGCCATGTCAGAGTCTCAAGAGCAAAGAGGTCAGCTTAACCCCGGACGAACGAAGCAGTGCAATCGGTGACTGCGCGTGACACATCGACCTGGACGAGAACGCATACGGGACGTACGATCCAGCCCACGAACCATCGCGCATGCATCCAAGGAGGGGTGCTACCATGTCACGTTCCGAGAAAGCTGCATGTTCTCCCGTTTCCCTTAACCCGCTGGGTTTCAACGAGAGTGCCCAAATTCCATACGGATTGAAGCCGAAACACGTGCGTCTTGCCATGCAAGAGTTTTTGGATTTTCTTGGATTCATTAATAATCAATTGCATACGAAGGACCTAGATCGCCTCGAGTCGTTCATGATGCCAGCGAACTTTAGCAGCATGGTCGGCGAGTTTATGGTATCCACACTTCCCAAGCATTGTAAGTCGATCGTTCGCAATAAGTACCGTAACGGCCATCCGGATTTACTCCCGAAGGGCAAGTTCGAAGGAAATTCAACTTTGCATGGTCGAGACGGAATCGAGATCAAAGGCAGTCGCCATCCGAGGGGATGGCAAGGACACAACGCAGAGGATGTGTGGCTGATGGTTTTTTGCTTTGATTCGAATACCTCTCGCGATGTTAGCATGGAGATTGAGCCGAGGCCGTTCAGGTTTATCAAGGTCGTTGGCGCAAGACTCGAAAAGTCCGATTGGCAGTTTTCGGGACGTTCTGCGACCAGTCGCCGCACAATCACTGCAAGCGTTCGACGATCAGGATTTGAAAAAATGGAAGCGAATTGGATTTATCGGTCAGGCTAAAACAGGGTACGTTGCAAGCTGCTGGTATTTACCAAGCGATCAATTTTCGGAACTTGGACGGATTGAAGCCGTTGGACAGACTTTCGCGCAAGATCAAAATACTCCGCGTGCCGCTCGATTCCGATCCCTTGGACCCCAACTGCCTCGCATGCGGCGATCGTGGAACCGGACCCCATGAATGGATCGAGGACGGTACCTTTGCCCAGCGGCAGAGCCGCGTGAACAAGTCGTCGTAAGAGCGACTGGGGCTTGATGCTCGGATGATTGGCGATTTCCCGCTCTTTACGCGGAGTTCGTTCGCTCTGAATCACATCCTCGAACGGTTGATCGTCCGAGATCCTACGCAACCCGCCGGTCTCCCACTTTCGAAGGCATTCACTGACGGTCATGCCTCGTAAGGACTTCCTGAATAGCCCCCAGGGCTCATAGCAGCCTTTCGGCATCGACGATACTCCAGGAAATTCAACCTCGGCGTTCTTCGGACGGTCACCACCTCGTAAAGTCCGTACCAAGCGAATGACCTGTCCCCGAAATTCAAGGCCCCCTTCGACAACCGCTTCGTAAAGCAATTCTGCGATAAAGGCGTTTGTTGCGACGAATACGTGCCCCCCTGGTCGAATCGCTCGATCCACCAAACGAGACCATTCGACGAAAAATTCCCGCATTTTCCGTCTTTCGCCAGCATCGAGTGCCGTGAAACGCGGCAACGGCGCACGCACATGACCGTCGAACGAAGGAGGAATTCTCCAAACGCCCCCGCGTCCATGATTCATCTTCCGTAACTGCTCGAAGTCGTACTCTTTTACCCCGTACGGAGGGTCTGTAACCACGGCGTGAAAGCAGTCCTCCGGAACACGGCTTAACCACTCTAAACAGTCGGCGTGAATGATCTCCGAGTCACCAATTCGACAACAGTTGTAGTCAAACCCATATGAGATGCCGTTATTCATTGTTTGTTCCTTGGATGTTTTCCAAGTCTTCTCCCAATCCGGTCTTCGTGTTGGGAAAGCTAAAATCGGTTCCGCCGGCTTACCAGATACTCCATCAATGCTTTGTCGAACTGGGTGCTGGTGTCCAGGGGGACGTAATCGATCCTTGTCTGAAAGCATTCGCGACGATAGGTTTCGCGAAAGGCCTCCATATCGGCCAGATAATGATCACGGCACTGGGAAGCATCCACCTGGACCTTTTCCGCCGTTTCCGGGTCCTCGAACTCGACCACCCCGTCGAACGGGAATCGCACCTCGGCTTCGTCCAGAATGTGGAACAGGATCACATCGTGGCCGCCATGCCGCAGGACCCGCAGCGCTTGAATGACCGGTTCCGGGTCGGTCAACAGGTCGGAGAACAGCATCACCAGGCTGCGATGGCGCAGCATGGCGGCGATCTGGATCAGGCTGTGCCCGATATCCGTTTGGCCTTCGGGTTTCAGCCGGGCCAGCAGAGACAGCAGGTTCCCCAATTGCGTGCGTCTGGATCGAGGCGCCAGGCTGTCACGAACCTTCTGGTCGAACGTCAGCAACCCGACGGGGTCCTGTTGGTAGATCATCAGGTAACACAGGGCTGCGGCCAAGCAGATCGCATAGTCGAACTTGGTCAGTTCCTGGCGATACGTGTAGCCCATCGAACGGCTCAGGTCCATCACCAGGTAGCCGGTGATATTCGTTTCCGCCTCGAACTTCTTCACGTAATACTTGTCGGTTTTGGCGTAGACCAGCCAGTCGATATCTTTCGGGTCGTCCCCTGCGGCGTACCGTCGATGCTCGCTGAATTCGACGGAAAACCCGTGGAACGGGCTGGCGTGCAGGCCTTGTAAAAAGCCTTTGGCCACGAATTGGGCGCGCAGATCCAGCCGTTTGATCTGGTTGATGACCTCGGGCTTCAGGTATTTCTCGACCGTCATGCGGATGTTCCTCACGCCCGAGTGGCGGGTGGTGGCGGCGGTGTGGGAGCTCGCTGGGCCCCCGGCTTGGAGAATTTGGCGACCTCCGGTTCCGGGACCTCGGCCAAGAGATCGAGGATCACATCGTCGGTGTTCTTTCCCTCGGCTTGCGCCTGAAAGTTCGTGCTGACTCGATGACGCAGCACGGGCACGGCCAGCTTTTTGATATCGGCCACCGCCACCGAGAACCGGCCGTCCATCGCAGCCAGGGCCTTGCCGCCATTGATCAGGAACTGACCGGCACGAGGCCCCGCGCCCCAATCGACCAGATCGCGGATGAAGGGGGGCGCCGAGAGATCTCGAGGCCGCGTGGCACGGACCAGTCGAGCCACGTACTTGATGATGTATTCGCTGACCGCCACCGAGCTGACCAGCTTCTGGGCGTTGATGATCACCTTGCCCGACATCACCTTGCGAGTCTCGATCCGCTCGTTGCGCGTCGTCACGGCCAGAATTCGCTCTTCTTCGTCGGCCGACGGGTAATCGACCTTGATGTTGAACATGAACCGATCCAATTGGGCCTCGGGCAACGGATACGTTCCCTCTTGTTCGATCGGGTTCTGCGTGGCGATCGTAAAGAAGGGGTCCGGCAGCGGATACGTGGTGCGTCCCACGCTGACCTCGCGTTCTTGCATCGCTTGCAGCAGCGCGGCCTGCGTCTTGGGGGGCGTCCGGTTGATTTCGTCGGCCAGTAAGATATTCGTGAACACGGGGCCTTCGACAAAGCGAAAGTTACGTCGGCCGCTGTCTTCTTCTTCCAGCACGTTCGTGCCCGTGATATCCGAAGGCATCAGATCCGGGGTGAATTGGACTCGTTTGAATTCCACGTCCAAAATGCGGGCCAGGGTGCTGACCATCAGCGTCTTGGCAAGGCCCGGCACCCCCTCCAGCAGGCAATGCCCGCGAGTGAAGATGGCTGCCAACAACTGCTCGATTACCTGGTCCTGCCCCACGATCACCTTCTGCAACTCCTGTTGCAGAATCTGACGATGCTGGCTGAATTCTTGGAGGATTTCGCCGATGCTGCGTTGTTTCGTGGTCACCGAAGCCCCTTCTATCCGTGAACGATCCCGCTGGATACTCTGGCCGATGCAGCACCGCCAGAGCATGTCTTTCAAGGATAGCGACTTGCGGCAAGATTGGGTAGCGGCAGGCTTCGCGAAGAACCTCGGAACGCGATCCGTCTTAAAACTCGGCAGCCGCGCTGCGATGAGCGCCACAGTCCAGTGTACCGCCGACGGCCATCAAGCCCAACGTCGCCGCGCCCAAAAGCCAACTGGCCGATTGCAGATGGATCGCCGAGACCGTGGCCAGACCGACGGCCAGCAGGCAGACGAAAAACGTGCGACGGAACGCGTCCGCCCCCCAACTCCGCTCGCCCAACCGAGCGACGATCAGGCTTGTTAGTCCGGCGAATTGAGTTGCCAGGATGGTCCAGAAAATCAAAGCTTCGTTGGCGTGTGGCATGGTCTCCCTCCCAGATTCCCTTCCAGGTCGCAGGATCATAAGCGATCCGAGGCGATTTTTTGTACCCCAATTTCTCGAAAAGATTAAAGTAGCAATCCGAGTGCCAATGCAGAGCGAAGCGTCGTCGTTTTTGCCGAGCGG
>REEF01000901.1 GCA_007695205.1 Planctomycetaceae bacterium | reverse complement strand
CAAACCGCTTACCATGTGGTGGATCGTTGCCCGAAAACGACTCCCGACCCCGTTAGGTTGCACCCGGTTCCGGACGTTGGAGTTCACGATTCATCGTGTCCCCGGCCCGGCTCACGCGCACCGGCACGATAAACCGTGAACTCCAGCGTGAAGGGGTCGGGAGTCGTTTTCGGCCAAACCGCTTACCATGTGGTGGATCGTTGCCCGAAAACGACTCCCGACCCCGTGGCGGAACACGACGGCCCACCCTGATGATTGGGTGCCGGGCACGGTCGGAGCGAATCGAGGAGACTCGGTCAGTTGTGTCGCTGCAGCAACCGCGGTCGCATGTTCAGGACCTGTCCGCCGGGAAGATCGTGGTGATCGTGGTAGACAGGACGCAGCGGTGGGTGGATCAGCATTCTGTACGGCAGCAGCGCGGCGGATCCGTAGAAATGCAATGTGGACACGCATGGCTGGATCAAGTACCCAAAAGAACAACCATAGCGTTCCACGCCAGCCTGCTCGAAGTACAGCGGGCGATAGGCGAAATTCAACGAAGGCCCGTAACCGATCGGTTCGGGCCAAAAACTAGGATCGAAATGCCAGTACAGATCCTGCGGCGGTTCGGCAAAATAGGCCTTGGCGTGATCCACGGGCATCGCAAGCAATTCGCCTCGGTCATCCAAATCCTTGGGCAACGTCACGTCGGTCGTCAATTGCGCCAGCGGCAGAATTCCCGGATCGACGATCTCCGCACGTGCTTCTGTCGTCTGCAATGGCTCACGCTGCTGATCGTGCTCAGAACACACAGCCTCGGAGGCCGTTAGCCCACCCAAAGTGACCGCTGCCCCGATGAACAGTTGCCATTGGAAAAAACTCAGCCATCGGGGGATGTGAAAGCGGTACGCGATCCGTCTCGAACTACCATAGACGCTTGGTTGATTCATGGTCGACAGTACCATTGCATTCTAATGAAACCGCCCTGCAGCACCGATGGAATCTTCCGCCGTCTGCCCTGGAGAGCGAGAGTTTGCCAGGACTTCTAACAAACTCGTCTCGTGATGATCCGCATCTTGAGAATTTCCCTGATTAACCCAAGTTTTCGATTTTATCATCATCTTTGTTGTTTTCGGAGGTCGCTGCGATAACGAAAACATGATGGGATCTGGCGAAACACGGTCGGCCAAGAAGCACGAAGTGTGATAACCTGTTAGGGATACAAGACATTTGACACTTCCACAAATTTGAAGGATGATAGTCCTTATCGTGGGGAGGGTACAAGGAACACTGAATGAGACTTTCTGGATGGCTTTGGACCGTTCTTCGCAAGGTGCGTCGTGGCAAGCAGCACCGGCGTTCCGATCGATCCAATCGGTTATACGATCAAGCTGAACTGAGACTGTACGTCACGCAACTGGAAGAACGGCGAGTCTTGACGGCGTCACCGATCGGTCATGCGGTGATGGACTTCACGCTCGATGGAGCCCTGTCGGCTTCGGGGTCCGAAGCGTCGTCAATGTCTTTCGAGCACAACTCGACGCCGATGGATAACGCGATGCCCTCGAGCCCGTACGGCGGCCGTTCTGTTATTCAGGACCACCATTCTGGTGGCAACAATACGATCTACGACGGCTTGATGACGCCGCTCAGCCGTGAAATCGAACCGAGCGTCCATGTATCGATCACCGATGGCACGCTAACCGTGCGGGTGGTCGACCAGACACCGAGTAGCCAGATACTGTTGCAGCTTGTGCAGGAAGACGGCACCGAGTACCTGCAGATCTCCGATCCTACGAATCCTCTGGTCGCCGGATCGGAAGTCAGCCCGGTAGATGCCCACACGTTGCGAGTCGCCATGGCAGATTTGACCGGGGGTATCCGGGTCATCGGCGGCAGCGGCGACGATACGCTGACGGTCGACTTGAGCAGCGGGAATCCTATCACAGCGGCTGGTTTCCTCTTCGACGCTGGCGACGGGCACGACAACGTAAAGATCCTGGCCAACGGTGAAGAAGTGGCTTTTTTCCTGGGACGCACAGCCGGTGAAGGGGCCATAACCGTCGGTGGCGAAACGATCCGTTTTACGGGCGTCGAGCCCAATACGGTGACGCTGACCGAAGCCGCTACTGTCACGTTGAATCTGACCGACGGCGATACGGTCCATTTCTCAGCGGTCAGCGAATCGCGATCCCGAGCTGCGGGTTTGAGCAACGCGGTCGAGTTCGATAACCCCACGACGCAACTGATCGTCAACGTGCTGGACGATAACGACTATGCGTTGGTCTTCGATGGCTTGGCTGCCGACTTCAATCCGTCGGAAGGGATCGCGATCAACGGCGGTGGCGGTGCGGAGGCGGTGACCATCAGGAACTTGGGGGATTCCTTCTCGGCAGCGTTGGCTATCGATCTAGGCGCGGGGACAGATCGCGTGACCTTCGACGGTCCGGGCAGCAACAGCCTTCGCTACGCCTCGCTGACACTACAAGCCCCGACGATCCAGCAGATCAATGGAGCCACGCTCTCGGTCTCGGGCGCAACCATTCTGGACAATCAAGGTGCCACTTCGATTTTGGCGTTGGACCATGCCGAGAACGACTTTAACAGCATCCAAGTGACCGCCCCGAACGCCTCGGTTACGCTCCGCGACAAAAACTCGCTAGAAATCGTCGCCGCGACCGCCGGCGGAACGCTCGACATCGCATCGACGGACTTGCGGATCACTGGGGCGATCGCCGTATCCGGTGACATACTTCTGGAGGCCGAAGCAGGCAGCTTGGCGGTCAACGCAGCGGTCGTTGCGGGCGGTCATGCCACGCTGCTGGCCAGCGGGAGCGTCAGCCAGGGCGCCGGGGGCGACGTGATAGCCGGAGCGACGCTGGACGTGGAAGCGGCGAGCGGTTCGATCGTGATGGCCGACGGGACCACGGGCACGGCGACGGGCAATGCGCGGTACCTGGCGGCGCAGGATGTGACGCTGGGCGGCGTGAGCGGTGCGAACGTGCGGATCGAAGCCACGAACGGTTCGATTATCGACGGTGGGGACTTGCACACGGACGTGACGGCGGGCACGGTCCAGTTGGTGGCAGGCGTTTCGGTCGGGGCGCCGTCGCTGGGAGAGATCGATACGTCGGTGGGCACGCTGGCCGCCTCGGCCGGTACGGGCAGCATCTACATCAGCGACAGCAGCAGCCTGATCCTCGGCTCGGTGGCGGCGATCGATGTCCAGCGGGTACAGATAGACAGCAACACCGAAATGCAAGTCGGTACTTTGCTGGAAGGCGTTCTTGCAGCAGAGAACGTCGAAATCCATGCGCCCGGCGATCTGACAGTGGACAGCCCGGTCACGGCGACCGGTGGCGACTTGCTGCTGAGTGCGTTGGGCGGCGATCTGACAGTCAATGCGGCGGTGACCAGCGAGAACGGCTTCGTCCATCTGGACGCCACGCGGGATATTGTGGTTCAAGCGTGGATTCAGGGGGTCGGAAACATCGTGTTGCTGGCCGACTCGGACAACGATGGCCAAGGCGGCTTGTGGGTGCAAGCGTCGGGCAAAGTGGCTGCCGCGGGCGACATCGAGGCGCGAGGATCGGACGTCTTCCGGACAATCGCCGCGGAGGCCGATCGTACCGAGGCGATTCAGGTGGTCGTCGGATCGGACGGCCTGGGCGATGGCATCCGAGTGGATGCAGACAACCACCAGGCCGATGCGGATCAGATGGTCGCCGATGGCAACATCACGCTCAGCTCAAAGACCGATCTTGTCTTGCGGGGCGTTATCCGGACGACGGGATCGGGCTTCATCGACCTTGATCCTTTGGGCAATATCCAACTGGGCACGACACTGGCGACAGGCGGTGGCCGCATCCGGGTGCCGCGTCCCACCGTGCTGATCGGGGATAGCCTGTTGACCACGAATGCGACGACCGAACTGACGGACAATTACGGGAATCAGAATTCGTCGCTGGGCGGCGATGTTTCTTGGGTGGCAGGGGCAACCATCGACAGCCAAGTGGGCCAAAGTCACAACTTGACTTTACAAAGTGGAACGGGTTCCACCACGTTCAATGCGAACATCGGCGAGACGACGGCACTCGCTTCGTTGGTCGTCGCCCATACCACGGGCAGGGTCACGTTTGGCGGGGCCGACTCGCTGTCGGGCGACCTTGCACCCGTGACCCTGGTTCGCACCGAAGGCGATCTGGTCCTGGGCGCCGGGCCGTCGGACCCCGGGGTCGATGGCGGGATCGTCTTCAACGGCGGCGCATCGGCGGATGAGCTGTTGGTCCACACGCTTCACGGGGCGATCCGGATCCGCGGCAACGTGACACTGGGATCGACCACGACGTTCCGGCATACCGGCCAGGCGTCGTTGAGCATCAGCGGCGGCACGTTAGACATCCTGGATTCGAACAGCCAACTGGTCGTCGACGCTCTGACCGACCCTCTAGCCGCCCCCCCGACCGACGTGAATCCCACCGCGATCATCGAAAGCCAGATCAACGGCGCGGGCCGGTTGGTAAAGACCGGAGCCGGTTGGCTGAGGCTCACGAACCCGGGCGACAATACTTACGGCGGCGGAACGACGATCGCCGGCGGAACGCTCAGCATCAGCAAGGACGGGCACCTGGGCAGCGCACCGACCACGCCGGTGCCCGACAGCATCCTGATCGACGGCGCCACGCTGTACGTACGCAGCGATGTTCCAGCGGACCAGTTGCCGTACGCGTTCTGGCTGGATGGGCATCGCGGCATCGCCTTGGGGCCGGCCAGCGGTGCCGGATACGGCGAGATCTTCGTACAGCGGGACGTCATGGTGATGTACAGCGGCGTGGTGGCGGACAACGACGCGGGAACTGGCGCACTCCACAAGACCGGGCCCGGCACCTTGATGCTCAACGGCCTGAACACCTACACCGGGACGACCTACATCATGGCGGGCACGCTGCTGATCAACGGTTCCACGTCCCCGGCCAGCACGGTTTACGTGGGCGGCCAGCAAGCCGACGACGGCGTCTGGATCGGTGGAGAACCCATCCAAGTGACCGAACAGTACGCCATGCTGGGCGGCGTGGGTGTGGTTCAAGGCAACGTGTACGTGCTGGGCATGCCGGAGATTGATGAAGCATGGGTTTTGGAGCCACCCGGCGGGCACATCAATCCGGGCTCGATCCTGGACCAGGCCGAGTGGATCAGAACGACAAAGCCGGATGGAACGGTGGTCGAAACATGGGCATTTCCGACGGTGCCGGGCATCCTGACGGTGGGACCGATCGAGTTCCTTCCCAATTCTTACCTGAACATCGATTTCGGAAACGGCGGCCAGGTCGACCCCGTGACCGGTTGGGGAAAGGCGCCCGGATTCCCCTATCCCGGAGGAAGCGCCGCTTGGGCCGCTGCCTTTGCGGATTGGCAGAGCCAACCCGGTCCCCAACGAGGGTTGCCGCCGGTGGATCGCACCGGCTACGATCAGCTTCGCATGATCGATGACTTGGTTCTGAATGCGGCGATCCTGAACCCGAATCTGCAATACATGCCCCTGGCTTGGGAAGCCCAGTTTTTGATCGCGGATTTCGATGGCGATGGCCGAGTTACCGGTTCGCTGTTCCAGGAGCGAACCTTCACGATCGATGGCGAGGACTATGTGGTACGATACGATCGGGGACCGAACGACCGGTCGATTTCATTTGAAGCGGCGGGATTCACTCCGGTCTTTCGAGGGCTGCCGACGCCCGAAGCGCCAGCTCTGTTCGTGGCGAGAGATCTGGAAGCCATCGCACCACCCGCATTGCGACCCTATCAAGAGCCTCCTTCGCCGCCGATCGCCAACCTGGCCGCCGCGAGCGAAGTGGCGGTCGGGGCCGAGCGGTTTGTCGAGGTGCGGGTGGTCACGCCGATCGATGATCTGGGCGGTGTCCGCGAAACAGTGGTGTTGAGGCTGCCGCCGGAAGTGTTGCGGGATCTGCGTGGGTTGGTCAATGCCCTGCCGGACGACCGGTACCGGGTGTATCTGGTGATCGAGTACGGTCAGGGAAGATCCTCGGATGAGTTCCTGGTGCGAGAGTTGTATGTGCGCGAGGGCAAACCGGTCGATCGTGATCCGCAGCAGCCCCAGCCTTCGAGTCCGACGGCTGAGGAAACGTCCGGCCAGTCGCCAGCGGAACCGAGCGACGACGAAGAGCAAGGGGCGACCGAGCAGCATGGTCCATCGCAGGACGGGCGGATGTCGGTCGGAGCCATCGCTGTCGGATCCGCTTTGTGGCAGGCGCGTGTGGACCGGGCGATCGCAAAGTACGCCGAACGCATTCCCAACAAGGCGATCCGGATTTGTCGAGCGAATGTCCATGAAAGAAAGGGTCGCGCGAATGAAGTGTCCTAAGTGCGGATGCGAACTGGAGGGGACGAAGCCTCACCAGGATAGTTGCCCTCA
Source organism: Planctomycetaceae bacterium (assembly GCA_007695205.1). Taxonomy (GTDB): domain Bacteria; phylum Planctomycetota; class Planctomycetia; order Pirellulales; family Pirellulaceae; genus SKKK01. The sequence goes on along the minus strand of REEF01000901.1, from coordinate 191 downwards.
GTGCGACGCCACGGCATCGAAGCCGATCGACGGCACGGTCGACATCCCGATCACGCCGCCAACGGCAGATAGCAGCACTTCCGATGCCCCGATCGACGGCACGGTCGACATCCCGATCGCGCCGCCCGCCGAGTCACGAAAGGCGGGAACGGCAACGGGCCAGATCAGTCAGACGGTCGAGGTGGATTCGA
>REEF01000758.1 GCA_007695205.1 Planctomycetaceae bacterium | reverse complement strand
ACGCCATCGAATATCACTTGGTGAACGTGGCGGGATACGAACAGGGCGATCCGGACGGTTTTGACCCCGAGCGGGCCATCGATCCGGCGGTATTCCTGGGGTTTGTCCGAGAATCCCAGTCGGCGACTTGGGACGCGCTGGAGAAGCTTCACGGGCCGGAAACCGGGACAATCGTCCTGGACGACTTGTGCAAGGCGTTGGACGGGGCGGCAGGCTCGCTGGGCGTGCTGCGCCACGGCTTCAAATGCTTTGGCAAGCGGATCTACGCGGCTTTCTTCGCCCCCGCCCACGGGATGAACCCGGAGAATGCGCGGTTGTACGCCGCCAACCGCTTGACGGTTACTCGGCAACTGCACTACAGCCAGCGGGAGCCGGGTAAGTCGCTGGATTTGGCGCTCAGTCTGAACGGCATTCCGGTCGCCACGGCCGAACTGAAGAACCCGCTGACCGGCCAGACCGTCGTCCACGCTCGTCGCCAGTACATGACCGACCGCGATCCCAGGGACAAGATCTTCCAGTTCAAGCAGCGGGCGCTGGTCCACTTCGCGGTCGACCCGGACCAGGTTTCGATGACCACGCGACTGAACGGGAAGAGCACGAGATTCCTGCCGTTCAACCAGGGCGATCATCACGGCGCCGGCAATCCGCCCAGTGCCCGTGGCTACCGTACCTCGTACTTGTGGGAGGAGGTTTGGCAGCGTGATTCGTGGCTGGACATCCTGGCCCGTTTCATCCACCTGGAGGTCGTGGAGAAACAGGTGGAGGGCAAGAAGATCCGCACGGAGACGATGATCTTCCCCCGCTATCACCAATTGGACTCGGTGCGGAAACTGGAAGCCCACGCCCGTGCCGCCGGGGCCGGGACCAATTACCTGATCCAGCACTCGGCTGGCAGCGGCAAAAGCAACGAGATCGGTTGGCTGGTCCATCGGCTGGCCAGTTTGCACGACGATCAGGACCAGAAGGTGTTTGACAGCGTGATCGTGGTCACCGATCGCACGGTGCTGGATCAGCAGTTGCAGGATACGATCTATCAATTCGAGCACAAGCAGGGGGTGGTTGCGAAGATCGACGCGACCACCAAGTCGACGCAATTGGCGGAAGAACTGACTCGCGGCACTCCGATCATCGTGGTCACGTTGCAGACGTTTCCGTTTGTCGTGGAGAAGATCAGCCAGTTGCCCGAGCGGCGCTATGCCGTGATCGTGGACGAGGCGCACAGTTCGCAATCGGGCGAGACGGCTTCGGAGCTGAAGGGGGTCTTGGCCGCCGGTCAGATCCGGGAGAAGGCTCGCCGGGAAGCCGAAGAACAGGGACTGGCCGCCGAGCACGAAGAGATGCTGCTGCGGGAGATGGCCAAGCGGGGTCGGCAACCGAACCTGAGTTTCTTCGCTTTCACCGCGACGCCGAAGTACAAGACGTTGGAGGTCTTCGGGGTGCCTGGCCCGGACGGCAAGCCGGTGCCGTTTCATCTGTACAGCATGCGGCAGGCGATCGAAGAGGGCTTCATCCTGGACGTGCTGAAGCACTACACCACGTACAAGACGTATTTCCAGTTGATCAAGTCGGCCGAGGACGATCCGCGTGTCGAGAAGCGCAAGGCGGCGCGGGCGTTGGCCCGTTTTACGAGCCTGCACCCGCACAACATCGCTCAAAAGGTGGAGGTGATGCTGGAGCATTTCCGGACGCACACGCGGCACAAGATCGGCGGGAAGGCCAAGGCGATGGTGGTCACCAGTTCGCGGGTGCACGCGGTGCGGTACAAGCAGGAGTTCGACCGCCAGATCAAGGAGAAGGGCTACAACGACATCCATACGCTGGTGGCGTTCTCGGGGACGGTGGAGGATCCGGATGTGAAGGATCTGTCCTACACCGAACCGGGGATGAACATCGACATCGTGACGCAGAAGCCGATCGGGGAAAAACAGTTACCGGAGCGTTTTGGCGAGGCGGACTACCAAGTGCTGATCGTGGCCGACAAGTACCAGACGGGCTTTGATCAGCCGCTGTTGCACACGATGTACGTAGACAAACGACTGGCGGGCGTCCAGGCGGTGCAGACGCTTTCCCGGTTGAATCGAACTTGCGCCGGCAAGGATGACACGTTCGTCTTGGATTTCTACAACGAGGCGAATGAGATCGAGGAGGCGTTCAAACCGTATTACGAGCGGACGACGGTGGGTAGACAGGCCGAACCCGCCCAGTTGAACGACTTGTTCGACAAGATCATGGATCGGCAGATCATTTGGCGGGAGGAGGTCGAAAGGCTCTGCGAAGCGTTCTACCGGAATAAGCCATCGCGGGGCAAGGATGATCATTCGCGACTGTACGTGTACACCGATCCGGCTGTCGGCCGCTTCAAGGCGATCCAGGACGAAGAGGTCCGCGAAGAGTTCCGGGGCCAGGTGATGGCGTTTCGTAACCTGTATGCGTTCCTTTCCCAGATCATCCCGTTTGCTGATTCGGACCTGGAGAAGCTTTACACGTACCTGCGGTTTTTCATCCGGCGACTGCCGCGTCCGGAGCGGGGGCCGACGTATGACTTCGATGACGAGGTGGCGTTGAAGTTCTACAAGTTGCAGAAGCAGAGCGAGGGGGCGATCGCGCTGGACGGTGGCATCGAATACCCGCTGGACGGGCCGACGGAGGTGGGGACGGGCCAGCAGCGGGGTCCGGAGATCGAATTGTCGAAGCTGATCGACCTGCTGAACGAGCGGTTCGGGACTCAGTTTACACCGGCGGACCAGTTGTTTTTCGACCAGATCCGGGAACACGCGGCGGAGAGCCCGGAGTTGCGGCAAGCGGCTTTGGCCAATCCGATCGATGCCTTCAAGTTCGTGTTCGACAAGGCTTTGCAGGGTCTGTTTATCGACCGCATGGAGCAGAACGACGCGATCACGACGAAGTTCCTGAACGACGAGTCTTTCAGCCAGGCGGTGACGACCAAACTGCGGGAGGAGGTCTACGAGCAGATCCGGGCGGAGGCGGAGGTGGATTCGTCGGCGTAGCGGGAGGGTGACGACTTCTGAACGGTTTTGTGCAGCAGCAAGGGCATTGCTTCAGGCGGTGGGCGGACGTTCCGAACCGCAGGTAAAGATCACCTACCCTTCCCCGGCCCCGTTGGGCGGTTTGAAAGGGTAGCTCGATGACACCATCAGAAGGACTTCTCGCTTCGCGGTTGCGGAGCCTGTTGCATGACATCCAATTCGGGCTACGGTTCTTACGAGCGAGAATCAGCGACGTCCGAACGGCTGTGGAACGGAGCGTATCGTGCCAGAAAACCCGGTAAAAACCGGGAAAAGTGCGAAGAAACAGTGACCCCGACGGGACTCGAACCCGTGTTGCCGGCGTGAAAGGCCGGTGTCCTAGACCACTAGACGACGGGGCCATGCAATCGATTCCCAAGTCTGGGAACCATGAACCGTTGCGTTGGTATACTAAGCACACCCGGCGAGCGTCAAGGGGGTTACTGAGAAATTATCGGGAGATTTTGCTCAGCGGGACCGAAAATCACAACGATCGGGGGGAAATGAGTGGCTCGAGAAGGAACGGCCAGTCGGCGTCAAAGCTGCCAGGCCCAAAGTCGAGATCGGTTAATCGGCAACCGATTCCTCCGAGGGGCGGCACAACGCATCACCGGGCATCGTTTCGCTGCGCTTAATCGCATCGTAAACTTCACGCCGATGCACGGGGACCTCCTTGGGTGCCTCGACGCCCAGCCGCACCTTGTCACCACGTATCTCTACCACCACGATTGTGATGTCGTTATAGATGACAATGCTTTCGTTTTTTTTCCTCGATAGTACCAACATAAAGCCATTCCTTTGAAGTGGTGCCCTCCCCATCCAGAAGACTAGGCATGCTTCATTTTTTGGCAACCCCAACTCGTTGCCCAAAGCCTTTCGCGTTAATCAGCTCCCTTGAAACTGTCCTTTTCTCCTGTTTCCAATTTAGGTGCCGTTGGTCAATAGTCAAGGCAAACAAGAAGCTGATAGGTCCATTTTCTGCAGATTCCTACACGCCTTCTAGGCATTACCGTTACGGCTAATACGAACGGTATGTTCGTAAAAAGTCGCGATTTCATGCCTTGACGACTGGCCGTGCCAGCTTGTGGGCGATGACGACGCATCTATAATAGACTAGTTCGGTGGTTTTGTTAGATTCTTTCCACCAGACGGGCTCGACACCTTGGATTTCGGTTAAATTCACCATGACTGCTGACGTATCCAGTCCTCCGAGACTGTTCACGATTTGCGAGGCGAATGCGACGTTGCCTCTCGTCCGTGCGATTACTCGTGATATGGTTGATGTGGCGACAGATTTGGTAGATCGTCGCGATCGCTTACAGGCCCTGCTGGCCGGTCGGAAGCTGTCGCCGGGTAACCCGTACGACGACGAACTGGTTCAGATGAAAGACGATCTCGAGCGAGATGCTGTTCGGATTCGTGAATACGTGGAAGAATTGCAGCAACTCGGAGTGGAACCCAAAAGTGCTACGGATGGCCTTGTGGACTTTCCTGGTGTTTTGGATGGCCGTCACGTCTATTTCTGCTGGAAACTGGGCGAAGAAGAAGTGTCGCATTGGCACGAAATTGGCGGAAACTACTCGACGCGGAAGCCTTTGACCCATACCGGCTCGCGAAACCAGCCGCCGCCGCGATCGACTTCCCTCAGTTGACCATTGCCCCCCCTGACTATTGGCCGGCGCGTCGCAAGGCCTTCAGCAGCCCACCCACGTTATCATGCACCTCTGAGGTGGCTGAAACCACCAACGCCATTAACGGACGGTAGTAGAACATGCTTCCGGGACCCCCCGTCGCATCCCAGAAGTCGGGGCGAATGGTTCGTTGAATCAAGTCGATCAACTCCTGGGCATGGTCCTGAACGGCCCCTCCTCCCATCGCTACCCCACTCTCCTGAAATACGTAGGATGGACCGCCTGTCGAGTAGGTCATCAGGGTGATCTGGTCGGAGAGACTGCGGGTGGCCAGTTCGACCATCGGAGATTCGTTTTTCGACTGCTGCGCGGCTTGTCTTTGCTCACGCTGCAAACGACGTTGCGTGTCCCGCTTGATCCGAGTCATGCGACTCCACAGCCGTGCGCGATTCGATTTGAGCGTATCGCTGGTAGCCATTCGCGGATCGGCCAGGATTTCGAGGTAGATTTCCGCCATTTGGCGTACTGCTTCCAGTCGCTCGAGATCCGTTTGAGCGGCGGCGTCGGCGCGGATCGCTTCACGCATCGAACGATCGATATCGGCCAGACGGCGGGGAGCCTGACTTGCAGAATCTCGCGTAACAGCCTCTACAGCATACGGCATCTGGCCCAGCGAAACGACGGCCGAAATCAGCAGCCAGGACATGGTGAAGCCCTTCGTGAAAACGATGTTTGCCCCTGGAATCCCATTCTTTCATCATACTGATCGCTGTCGAAAGCCGCAATCGTTCGAGCGATTCCGCGAGCTACCTTTGATGGAAAAAGACGCAGGAACCAGAAAACCGGCTGAAGTGTCGTCCTCGGTTTTACCGATACGACTTTTACGATGTTGACAGACATCACCGGTCGACCATGATGGGAACATGACCGGGCGGGGCGGTGGCACCTGGGGTGGGCTCCGCTTCGAATCGACACCACAGTATGACGAAGGAACGTCGTGCTGTGGTTTTTCTTGTACCATGCCTGATCATACGGTTCGCAGGTGCTGGATCTGGTGGTCGACCAGCCATTGCAGCCAAGCCTCTTGCTCGTCGGATAATTCGATTTCCGCTTTTACTTCGGCATCCAGCGGCGAAACGACTTGGACGACCAACTCGTCCAGCCAGCGTCTGGAATCCTCCAAGCGAATCCAGTAGTCGCCAGGCGGCAACTGAGGCACTTCATCGGTCCCCGGCAGCGTCATGAAGTAGACGATTTGGGTTCGGAACCGATCAGGCATTTCCCAAGGAGGCAGATCGGGCTTTTCGACGGAGTAGATCTTCACAATCGGACTTTCTAACGTTTCATGAGCATTTCGTCCAGGTTCAACAACACATTGGCGACCACGGTCCAGGCTGCCAAGTCGATCACGTCGGCATCTTCCGCCACCGGTCCGAGCGGAACGGTCGCCAGCTTTTCCGCAGCCTCTCGATCTTCCTGAAATGCCTGCCGAGCCCGTGCATGCAAATCGAGCAACTTCTGCCGTTCCTGATCGTTCGGTGGACGAGCCAGGCATAAGCGGAATCCGTGGATCACCCGCTGGGCCTCGGTGGACTCGGCAGCGGTCATGCGTCGAGCCAGCGCTTGAGCGGCTTCGATGTAGACAGGATCGTTCAGCGTCACCAGGGCTTGCAGCGGCGTATTGGTTCGATTGCGACGGACCGTGCAGATCTCGCGACTGGGCGCGTCGAACGTGACCATCGATGGATAGGGGTTCGATCGTCTCCAGGAGGTATACAGTCCGCGACGGTAGCGGTCCTGGCCCGTGCTGGTTTTCCAATCGATCCCGCTGCCGAACGCGGCGCTCAGACCCAACTCGGGTTGCGGCGGGTTGACCGGCGGCCCGTACATTTTTGGGCTGAGCAATCCGGCGACGAATAAGGCCTGGTCGCGAACCATCTCGGC
>REEF01000757.1 GCA_007695205.1 Planctomycetaceae bacterium | reverse complement strand
GGCCCCAACGCACGAACGCCGCTGAAATCGTGCGATCCGCGTTCGTTTCGCGTTCACAGGCGATTTCTCTCCCGACCGACTTCGCCGAGAACTGCGTCGCGCGTTATGCGACGGGGCCGGTATCGTCGCGGCCAAACCGGCCTACATCGAGAAGCTCCGTGAGTCGCCTACCGCTTCAGGGTAACGCCGAAGGTCAGGCCCTGAGCCCAGAAGCCCGCGTCATGAATTCCCGTAAAGTTCGGAGAATTGCCCGATCCACCAAAGAACTGGTTCCGATCGACTTGCGGCCAGTCGTAACCGTTGTAGGTGGTGGTATCGATTTGGTCGCCTGCCAACGCCACGTCCGTCCAATAGACAAACGAATAGCCGAGTGACAGTTCCAGGCCTCGCGTTACTTCGTACAACAGCTTGACTTCGACTTCCGGAACGATCGACAGGACATCGTCTCGGTACGTCCCCATGTTGCCGCCGTTGGCGTCAACCGGCTGAGCCAGCATACCGCCTGGGCAGGTGAACGGCGGCTGATCCACGCTCGAATTGCCACCAATCTGCACCCTCTGATTCATATTGCCGACCCCCAATTTGCTGAGCATCGACAGTGACAGCCGGCCAAGGTTGTACTCGCCCTGCAGCCCAACAACACCTCCGTGGAACGTGTTCTTGGCGTCGAACGCATCGAACATCGTGAAGGGCCTCGGAATCGAACCAGGACCGCTGGCGCTGGTCAGGCGCAATCTATCGCGGATTTCCGAATACTGGTAACCCACCAACAGGTCCAGACGGCGATTGTCGAACTCGTAAAGCAGGACTCGCAGATAAGCATCCAGATTCATCAGATCGTTCGTCGCTCGGTCAGAGATCGAACCCACGTTGGCGGGCTGACCGGGTGAAGAAATAATCACGGCATCCAATGGACCTTGGGGCGGCAAACCGGTATCAAAAAACGGTCGAGCCAACACAGGCAGTCCGTTGGCATTCGAAGCCATATTGAACGACGTTTGGTCCGTCTCGCTCAACAGGAACCTTCCGCCCACCCCCACTCGCTCGCATGGGTCCAGCCAAAATCCTAGGGAAAAACGGCCTGCCGATCGGAGATCCTCCCCGATACTCTCACCGCCAAATAGGATCGTCGCAGGAAAACCTCCTGCTTGTGTTATGTCCGTTGACGCTAGTGGCGGCAATTCGCGGCCTTTGCTCCACAACATCATGTAGTCCACGCTGGCCCACATCCGGGTGTAGCCATGCTGTGAGCTGAAGCCATAACAACCACCACTGGAACAAGTAGCTGGGTAGGATTCATCCATCCGTGGTGTCGACGGCCAAGGACCATCGGATTCGGCGTGCCCCAAGTAACCCTCAAAGCCGGAGGTCCGACCTGGTGCGGCTGGCGGATTCTCGTCCTGGATAAAGCTCTGAAAGCTGCCAACGTTGGGCGCCGATACATGCCCGGAAAAACCGGCTCTGCGTCCCAGGCCATCCATGGCACATAACGACGATGCGGCCAAGAATTGTCCCATCAAAAAAAACGCTGCGAAGGTCAGGATCGTTCTGTTTTGTTTCATCGCGATAACCCAATCGAACATAAAGTCAGGCGTCAAGCTAAAAACTAGATCGACCGACAAAAGCAGAAACCTCAAAAAAAGCGGCATATTCAGCAAATCTTGCCTATCCCGCGCATTTTCGCCGTCGATGGCCGCCCCTCGAAGCACACCCAAAGATACTGGGCAGCGATCGCACCTGCGGATTCAGGTATCCCTTTGTTTCGGTTATAGCGATCGTTCAGATCCAGTCGATTATGCCGATTGTCGGGCGCAGCCGGTGTCTTTGATGACTTTCGTCAATCGCCGACCCCCTCGAACAGGGCAGATCCGACGCGTACCATCGTCGCACCCTCTTCGATCGCCACCTCGAAATCGCCGCTCATGCCCATCGAGAGATGGTCCAGACGGACCTGGTCGGGGACCGTACCGACCAAGCGGTCGCGCAGTTGCCGCAGGGCGATGAAGTCGTATCGAGCCTCTTCCGGCTCGCTGCCCCAACGGGCCATGGCCATCAGGCCGCAGATTCGCAGTCCGGGCCATTGGGCTGCTTGCTCCAGCACATCGGGCACCTGTTCGGGCCGGAATCCGTGTTTGGCCTCGTCGCCCGAAACATTGACCTCGATCAACACCTGGCAGGTCCGGTCGCTTTCGACGGACAACTGGTTGACGGTTTCCAGCAATCGCACACTGTCGCCGGCGTGCAGCAGGTCGATCCAGGGCAACGTGCGGCGAGCCTTGTTGCGTTGCAGGTGTCCGATCATGTGCCAATGCACAGGCCGCTGGACCAATTCCTCGGCTTTCTTCCACAGGTGCTGTGGGCGGCTTTCGCCCAGATCATGGCAGCCGGCCTCCAGTAATGCCTCGATCACGTCGGTGTCGACATACTTGCTGACCGCGATCAACCGGATCTCGTCGGCCCGACGTTGGCTGCGCTGGGCGGCCCGCTGAATCGCGTCGCGGACACGAGCTACATTTTCGGCAATGCGTTGGACGGTCGATGACATGTGGATCAATCAGGGGTGTTCGGAAGATCTTCGAGGCTGTCCATTCCAAACAATTGCAGGAACCGGTGCGTGGTCAGGAAGTGGGTCACTCGGGGCTTCGAGTCGGTCCGTTCCACTCGCAACAATTCCCGTCGCACCAACTGGCTGAGCAACCCACCACTGGGTTTACCTCGCAACCGGTCCACCTGCTGTCGGCTCATGGGTTGCTTGTATGCGACAATCGCCAGGACGTCAATAGCCGCCTGCGAGAGTTTCGCTGATTTGATCTTTCCATAAAAGTTGTTCCGCAGCGAGCCGAATTCCTCGCGCAGGGTCATCCGGTATCCCGCACCGACGGATTCGATGGTGTAAACGCAACCTTCACGCTGATAGAGTTCGTTCAATTCGGTAACCAGTTCGTCGACCTCCTGAGTTCGAACACCACGCATCAGCGAGGCGACGCATTCGCTGGTCAGTGGCAGGTTCTCGGGATGCCCGACGAACAACATGGCCTCCAGGATACTGCGCGGCGTGATATCGCACGGGACGGTCCCTTCTGCGGCGTCTTGGGCCTGCGAGGCGCCGTCTGGCGAGTCCGTGTCGTCAAGATCGTCTTGCGGTTCTTCACCGATCGTCTCGTCGGGCAAGGTGTCGTACGGATCTTCTCCACGATTCAGCAGATCCGCGTAGGCTTTGGTCAATTCGTCCAGCGACAACCCCTGGTCTTCCGGCGGATGCTGAAACTCATCCAACTCCAAGGACGGATCGACTGCGTCTTCTTCCGAATCGCTCACGACGCGTTTGCTCCTTTCATCGCTAAGATCGTATCGCCGTCCGCGCTTTGCTGGGCGGCCAGCGCGATAGCGCCTTGGACCACGACCAGTTCCCCCAACGCTGCGGGGACGATCCGTTGTGTTTGAGCCAGCGGGGGAAAGACATATCGAGACACCGCGTCCCGTAAAGGGGCAAAGAACAGGCTTTCCCCGATCAACGAGACCCCACCGCCGATCACGACGATTTCCGGCGCCAGCAGGTTGATCATCTGGGCGATGGCCCACCCGAGCACCTCTGCGGCGCGGCGCAATACGTTCATCGCCAGTTGGTTTCCTTCGCTGGCCGCACAGGCGACGTCCTTTGCCGTCAACCGTTCCACGTCGTCGCCGCACCGCTCCAGCAGGTCGCGTCGGAAGACGAGTTCGATATCCGGACGGTCCGGAGGCATCCGGCCCGCGTTTCGATCGATCGGATGGGATTCGCCAGCACGATCCAGCCGCAGCGACACATCCCCTTGAATCTCCGCCCTGGCCGCGGCGGCGATTCCCCATCCGCTGGCCAGCGATTCGACCGTTTGGTCGGCTCGATCCGCCTGAAGCCCCGGTCGCAAATGCCCGATCTCGGCAAATGCCGGTCGCCCCGCGCCTTGCACGCGCCCGTCTACCACATAGCCACCACCGACGCCGGTTCCCGCAGTAACAAAGAACAACGATCCATAGCCGCGTCCGGCACCGAATCGAGCCTCGGCCAACGCGGCCAAATCGCAGTCGTTTCCAAGCGAGGCGGGCAAGCCCAACGTCTGGGAGCACCAATCCACCAACGCATGATCCTTCCATCCGGCGATCTGATGACTCCGGATCACCCGGCCCGCCGCCGGATCCACGGGCCCGCCGAAACCGATTCCCGCGTGAACGGGGCGATGCCGCGCGATCAAATCGCGGCCCGCTCGCTGGATCTGACGTAGGATGCCGATCGCGCCGCCGTTGGGATCGATATCCAAGCGGCAGACGTCGATCAATCGGGCATGCTCCGTGCCGATGCCCAGTTGCAGCTTGGTCCCGCCGATCTCGATTCCCAAATAAACCGACATGTGAACGCCCTGTCCATTGCCCTCGTGAAAGCATCAAGGTGGGGAAGGCTTCGTGACCAACCACCCTCCGAAATTTGCCCTATCCATCAACCGGCCGATGCATGCAGGCTGCGTAACAGGTCGATCGAGGCCGCCGTCATCTCGGCCGCAGCACCCGGGGTAAACGGGGGATAATCCAGGATCTTGGGCACCGTGATCGCCGCATACTCACCCGCCTGATAGGCGCGCGGGTCCGTCAAGTACCCGATGGTATCATCCGCGTAACCGACGACCAGCGTGTCCACCAGCGGGCTGCCGCGGCGGACCGCCAACCCGTAAAAGCTGTACAGTTCGGCCGGATGAAACAGCAGGCCCACGTCCCCGATCTGCAAGGCGCCCAACGTGATCGGTAGATGCGTCTGGTTCAGATCCCGATCACGATTGCCTTCGAACCAGTCAGCAGCAAAACCCGCGTTGACCCACGGCCCGCTGGCGCATTGCGACGGATCGTCGCGGTACGCGTTTAACCAGCCGCGAAATCGCTCCATATCGTACGGTACCCGCATCGGCGTCGTTCGCGCCTGCAATCGATCCACCGCCACCAAACGCGTATCGTCCAACGCGCGGCAAATCGCATCGTAGACGCCTTGAGTCGTCTTGTCGATGTCGCCGCGCCACGGATCGCCGTCTCCAGGGTTGACGTCCCCCGCATGGCCTTGCAGATAAGACGCTTCCAACCCGTGAGCCGCCTTGATTCGTTCGGCGACCGGCCCCGGCCAATCGGGCCCTGCCGCCTCGTCTGCATAACAGACGGGATGCGCTGAAAAGTGGTACCACAACAGGTCTCGCTTTGCTCCCGGACGTTGAAACAGCAGCACATGCACCATGGTGTCCAACCAGCGGTCGTCGTCCGTGCTGTCGGCATCGAACAGATCGTCGGTCTTGAAGTCCGGGGTCGTACGGTTGTGATTGGCACCCACGGCTCGACTGCGTCCAACCCGCAACTGGGCGGGCCCCAGATCGTCTGCGGCCATCGCGATCGCCCGGACCGTCTTCTCTTCGACGTCCGCCATGTACTCGACCGGAATGGCGCCCCATTGCCGCAGATAACAGAAGGCGGGCATCGAGTGGGTATGCGTTGGGCACACGCGGATATTCTGAGCCGCCATGCCGGTCCGTTGGGCAGCAGCCTGCTGGATGCGAGCGGTCATCTCCCGACCTACCGCTGCGACGTCCAACGATACCATCGCCGCGGTCACTCCCGCCTGTCGCAAGACCAGGGCTCGAGTCGCCGTGGGTTGGCGGATGCTGCGGATTCGACGCTCATTGCCCGGGGACCGATGATAGCCGCCCAACTCGATCCCCAGCGGCGGGGTAATGTCCACCACCGCCTCGCCCACCTGGAAAGCGGCGTCCGATTCCGCCGTTCGCCCCGACCTGGCCACCGTAGCCAGACCTGTGGCCGCCAGACTGCCCAGAAACGTCCGTCGAGGAAAACGGCCTTGATGATTGGAACTCATGCGTCGCCCCCTTTATTAGGTTTCAAATTTTCCCCTCAGTATGCACCCGGCCAGGAGTTTCTTGTCTATCAAGGTTGCCTTGCATGGGTGACGATTCCACCAAGAGATACCTAGCCGGGTGCTTCGCACCTTCTCACGATCAGGAATATCGACTCATCGCAAACCAAGTCGTTCATTCTACGTTTTTCACGACGAACCACCAACCAGGGTGCTGAGTGCGCCCGAGAGGGCCACGGAGTCCCGCCACCCTTACGCCAACGCCGCCCATGGGGCGATAACTCGAAACCATCTTCCGTAAAGTCTTCGAGCCAAGTAAATTGAAGGAGTTGGGATAGAGGCGCATCGACCAAACCCCCCCAGGTGACCACCCCAAGATTATGGGTTTCAGAAAGTATTTCGACGCAGGCCCGTATCGGCTGACAAGCTGTGACTGGACCAACGACATGGATGCCCGTGAAACGTGCGGGGATACTGTCCCGCCCTGGCAACGCCAAGTCGGGTGGATGGGCGTTTGCTTGCTCGTTCTTTGGCTGGTGGCCGTTGCTCCCGCGTGGTGCCAAGAGCCATCACCCGAGCCTGAGACACCGGCTGCGGTCGACGTAGACCCCCCAAGCGATCCAGAATTCAACTCCCAAGAAGCGGAGGATGTTGGCCAGGAAGGCTCCGCAGCCGAGCCAGCCGAGCCAGCCGAACAGGACGAACAGGACGAACAGG
>REEF01000754.1 GCA_007695205.1 Planctomycetaceae bacterium | reverse complement strand
GCCGATGCCGGAATCTCACGGCCGGCATGCACGATTCGAACCCTGACGATGCCCGATCGCTTCTCCTTGGGAAGCAGGGTTGGGCCGAGCGCTGCTGAGTTCCGCCGAGTGGATCGCAGAAAATGCGGCATGGGTTGCGTTCCGTCGAGCCGGATCCGAATATAGCCGAACGAAAGCATCTGGCTTGGCGCTTGGCACAAAAGAGATTATTGAATGCCGGGCAGGACATAATGAGGATGAGTGTTGCCGGCGTTCTGCGCGCGGTTCGGCAAACGATGCACGAGTATTAAGAGCAGGCCGGACGAAGGCGAGGATCTGTGGAGCTTGCTTGCCGTCTCGTTGATCGACCCGTACTCGCATCGCCAGCGCGGCCTTATGAGCGATCTGTTCGCCGCCAAAAGGGCAGTAGCGGCAAGGCGCCCCAGACAGAGGGGTTTGATTTGCAAAAATCCTGAAAAACGCACGAGATCGGTTGCGTTCTCGTCCGTGGGGGTTTAACCTTCCTGTCAGTAAGAGGAGCAAATCATCTCATGATTACACGACTTTACGTGAATAACTTTCGCTGCCTCGTTGCCTTTGAAGCCAAGTTCGATTCGTTTGGGGTTCTATGCGGTCCGAACGGGGCGGGAAAGAGTTCCGTGTTCGACGTGCTCAAGATGATTCGTGATTTGGCAACGTCCGAGGCTGTTCTTGGCGGTGAAGGACCGAAGGACATCAAAGAACTTGCGTTCACCAACTGGCTTGATAGCACTATTCAGGAGTTCGAACTGACGGTGAATTCAAGCGGACACGAGTTCGAATACAAGCTGCACATTGAACAGGCACGCGACGACGTCAAGCCGAGGATCGTTTTCGAGTCCGCCACTTGCGACAGACGGAATCTCTTCTCACGCAATTTGGACGGTGTCAATTTCAATCGCGGTGATGGCACAACCAGCAGTTTTCCACTCGATTGGCGGCAGGCCGCGTTGGGGTCGATTCAGCCGCACGGATCGCTGCGTGATATTGAGATTCTGCAGGAAACGCTCGGCAGGATCCTAATTGTCCGTCCCAGTCCACGAAGCATGGAATTGGAGAGCAAGGGCGAATCAAGACAACCCATGCTCTCGATGGACAACCTCCTGTCATGGTATCGCAGCTTGGCTCAGGAACAGGAGTGGACGGATATCCTTCGCGACTCACTGAAAGACGTATGGCCTGACTTCATGTCCTTCCGTCAGCAGGACACCGGAATTAACGCGAAGACTTTGCAGTTGAGATTTGATTCCGACCAGGGCCGTGATGCGGGGCTATACAGTTTTCACCAGCTTTCCGACGGCGAAAAGGCGCTCCTCGGTCTCTACATGATTCGCGCCGCTTTGGAGTCCGGCAGAACAAATATCGTGTTCATCGACGAACCGGACAACTACGTCGGCCTGCCGGAACTTCAACCGTGGGTGCTGGCAATGCGAGAATTACTTGACGAAGATCACCAAGCGATCCTGATTTCACATCACCCAGAGATTCTTGGAAGTGCCGGTCACGAGTACGGGTCGTATCTATGGCGCGACAACCATACTTCGCCAACACGCAGTGGTCCATTGAAGATCCCCGAAGGTCTGTCTGTTGGCGAAGCGGTTAAGAGGGGGTGGATCAATGGCCAATCGAACTGAACTCGTCTGCATGTGCGAGGGTAAGAAAGGCAGGAAATGGACAATGGCGACCAACTAGGCGTAGAGTTCAAGAATGCAGCCCTCGCCGAAGGAATCTCCGAAGCCGAGTTCAAAAACGTGGTGTTCATTTTTGCCAAAGATCGCCTCGAAAACTGGATTGAGTTCTTGGAAACCGGTTCGACCGACGAAAAAGTCGAAGGGCCTCGTGTGAAACAGCCACGGCGAGTGAGGGATGCGGCAATGTCGCTCGCAGATCGGTGTAAGACGGCGCAAGCGAATCCACCCTTTCCACCTTCGTTGGCTTGGTCATGCGAAAACTGGCAGCGTTTGGTGAAAAGAATGCAGGGCTAAGTGATGGGGAAAAGGAAAAAGGGAAAAAGGACAGGCATTTTTCTTTTCCTGTGGTCCTATCGGCTCGGTTTGATTTGAGGAGGCTTGATAACTCGCTACTGGATTCCCAAAACAGGTCCACGTCTTGCTGCGTTGCTGGACGTGGATCCGTTTGGATGCGTTATGCTCCGCCAGGACTCTCAGGGAATCAGGGAGCTTCCAACCGCCGGTGTGGGGGGATCCAGCAGGATCGGCTCGGCGAAATCCTCGTCCATTTCGTAAGGCAGCATGTAGAGCCGATCGCCCGTCGAGTTGGTGAAGAAAAGACGAGAAATGGAAAACTGGCTGGAATCGCCGTCTGCCCACATGGCGAAGAACGGGTCAGCCGGAAGGTGCGGACGGCGAACGTACGAGTGATTCATGGGACTGTCTTGGGTTATTCGCCGTTTCAAACGCCAGGTTTCCCCGCGGTCGAGCGAACTCCATAATCCCACTTCACCGCCAGTGAAGTAGGGTTGCGGACCGGGAAGGGCTGGGCCGATGACCGTCCAACGGTCCCCGTCCAGATACAGACTGCCCATGTCGTAATTGTGGTCCGATTCGGTGATCGGTCGCGTGATCCACCGGTCACCGGTCCAACGCGTGATCTCCCAGACTCGCGGATCGTTGTCCGGTCCCGGCTGATAGCCGCCGCTGGACACGCCCAGGATCACCGGGTGGCCATCGTGGTCGAACAGCAACTTGGTGATATAGAACAATCGTCCCTGGGCCTGGTAGTCGACCACCAACGCCGGATTGTCACGGTCGTCCAACGGTGTGGTTAGTGGACGACCGTCGACCGTGGTCCACGTCTGGCCGAAATCGTCCGTCTGGGCGTAGTAGATGTTGGTGCGGCGGTCCACGCTGCCACCGGGATGATAGTTGAATGCCGTCCCCACTGTGCTGCCATGCAAACGGCTGACCTGATAATGGCCGGCGAAACCGGCCAGTTTGTTCAGATCCTTCGCCGGTTCTGTCGTCCAATCCTGCCCGTCGCGGCTGGTCTCCCAGTACAGTTCCCGGCCTCGGGTGTAGAGCGTCAGCAGGTGCAGGAAGCCCTTGTCGGGGACGTACCAGACTTGGGAGTACGTCTGCTCGCGGGAAATGATCTTCTCGAAGGCTTCGGTGCAATACGGCTGGGTGCTGCGGAAGATCTGCCCCGGCCGACCCCGGCCGCGGCCGGCGATGAAGATCCACAAATGCCCCTGGGGATCGATGGCGATGCTGGGATTGTCATGAGGATCATTGATGCCTCGTTGGTCGCGGACGATGGTCGGTCGGGGAACACGGTGATGCTGATGGTCGTAGTACGAGGCCATCACCAACAGATAGCGGTCCTCCGGTCCGGTGGTGCCGCCGTAAACGAAGAAAGTCTTTTGTACCTCGGGGGCATAAACCGCCATGGGGGTCAACGTGTGGCTGAAGCAGAAGGCCAGTCCCCCCGAGTACTTATCGCCGTGCTCGCCGGTCATCTGGCCCAAAGTGAACCAGATACCGCGGTAGCCATCGACTTTGTCGCGGAACGTGTAGAAACGGGTGACACGCTCGCTGGTTCCCCGCTCGTTGGCTGCCGTGATTTTGGCCAGGTACGATGTGTTCACTGCCAATCCGCCGAACGTTGCTTCGCGGGCCAATTCCGTCCCGGTAACCGAAAGCCGCTCAGTGACTTCCTGGCCGTTGATCCACAACCGGATCGCCTCGGCCGCCACAGGCCGGTCGGCCGTGACGAGGAAGCGGAAGACCCCCTCGGAATCGGAGGCCAACAGACCGCCGGCAGCCGGCGGGACGACCGTGATGGCTGGCGGAGTCGGCTCGGCGGTGATCCGCAGATTGGCGATGTCCGCGAACTGGCCCTTTTGGCCCCGGATACTGCCGATCCGCAGCCGACCGAAAGCCGTCTCGGGGGAAAAGGGGTTTCGCCAGCCGAGTCCTTCGGCGACCGGGCGGCCGTCGATCCATACGTCAAAGGTGTTGGCTGACAAATCATGGACCAGTTCGTAGCGGTGCCAGTCCGTATCCAGGTCGGCGATGTCGTGGTATTGGCCATCGAAATACGACAGTTTTCCCGGATGGTAGCCCCAAATCAGAACCGATGCCTGGTGCTGCGCCTCGGTCTGGCCGGGACACAGCAGGAACAGATCCAGCGTGCGCGAATCGGCGGTCGAGACACGCGCGTCGAAGGCCACGGTCAGCCGAGTAGCCGCGACGGCGGGAAAGTCCAGCAGATCGGTGTCGGTCGGTTGCCGGCCCGTCTGATGCCGCCGTAACGCGCGGCCGAAAGGCTGGTCCTCGAGGATCACGATCTCGCCCGGCTGCGCCGAGTCACCAGCCGGCGTCCATTTTCCACCTCCATGATGCACGTCCGTCAGATCGCCCGGCGGGTAGATCGAATCCTCGGCGAAGCCACCCGCATCGAACAACACGACCGTCTCGTCACCGAGCCCGATCGTCGGCGAAGCGAGCAAGAAAACCAAAATCAGGATCAAGCTGGCGTTGGTCCGGGCATCGGTAGGCACGAAATTTGTTGTGAACATGGGGATTTCAGGGATTGCAGTTGTAGGAGAGGCTGGGAAAAAAAACTGGGACGGGCACCTTCGCGGCAGCGGTTTTCCTGGGTTTTCGCGGTCGCTGCTCGGCTTCATCCTTTAGTTCGGCCAATGGAGGGTTCCCAGAGGTCCAGTCCGCCAAGCTACTGTCGCCGCTTCCAGTAGCCAAACCGTCGACGTGCGTGGGCGACTGCCGCAACCACGACGGTATCATCCACGAGCCGATACACAATACTGTAGGGGTACCGCCTGGCCATCGATCGGGAGCCTCGACAATGTCAGCGAGCGCTCGCTCAACGGCTTCCTCAAACTCTTCTGCCGCGCGTTCGCTTCGGGCACGATACCAATCGAAAGCATCTTCGTAATCCTTCGTCGCGCCCGGCAGGAACCTTGGCTTAATCACGCGAGGCTTGCCTTTGTCGAGTCCGCTCTTTGACTTCAGCCCACGATAGGGTCTGGACGCCACCGGCGTCGAACTCGTCCGAACGCCGATTGATTTCCGCCAGCCATGCGTCGTCGAGCGGCGCAGCATCTTCCGGCGCAAACGTAGAAATAAGGGTATCTACTAGCTCAGCCCGTTCCGATTCAGGCAGCGCCAAGGCTGCCTCGATGACTCGATCCAAAGGCGCAACCATCTGCTCGTCCTTTCCGCGAAATGAATACCCCGAGAGGTACTTCCACACTTGGCCCCGATACGGCTCCATGGCTTCATTATAGGGGCTCGCGCCTCTGCAACGATACCCCGGCCGGCGGCCGCACCAGCCAGAATCGGCCGCCACGAGGGGAACCAGTCCAGACTCTCGCTGAACGCGATCGCGGTGTGGGGTCAGAGACCCTTGCCGAACGCGTGGGCGGTTTCGATGGTTCCAAAGACCTGGAATTCGATCGTCAGACATCCTTCTTGGTGGAGCGTAATCCGCTGGCTGGGTGCCACTGCTGTTCGCGCACATAGCGGGTTCGCGCTGCGGGGATCCGAATACGGACTCGAGTGGCTTCGGGGTCGTCGTAGATGCCGAAGTTGTTTTTGAAGCGTTCCTTGGCTTGCGGAACGGAAATCGGCACTACAAAAATTTCAAAATCTCGCGAAAATCAAACAAACTGAACACGCCACTCCCGACCCGATTGCTTCACCCATGCAAGGCTACCTTGATCGACAAGAAACGGTTGGCCGGGTGGTTATCGGGTGTTCGAGCCCGATCGATCGGCGACTCGCTCCTCGCGAACCACTTCTTCGCGCAGACGCGAAAGGTACTTCATGTTGCTGTCGGGACCGTTGAAGCCTACCACGTTTTCGTCCGTGTCCATCTGCTGCGAGATGATTCGGCCCGCGTCGATGTCGAACTTGATTTCGCCTCGCTTCAAACGCTGGATCAATTGTGATTCCAGCGTCGGGTCGTTCAATGGTGTCAGGACCTGCGTGGCCACGGAGATCGTTGCCACGCCGGTCTGGACCTTGTCCAGCGTGTATTGCTGACGCAACCGGACACGTTTGATCGGATCGCTGGGTCGAGCGCGCAGCGGCAATTCACCCTCGGTCGCCCAGCGATGGCCCACGGGAATCGGCTCTTCGGGAAAGGTGATCGTCAATTCGCCGATCCCTGGATTAAATTGTGAAAGCGAATTAGCCCGCTCGACGATCTTGCCATGCGGCGCGATGGTGATCGTGGCCATCGGCTGGCCGATCGAGCCTGCTACATGCTGGTACTCGGGCGGCGGCTGTTCGTCTTGGGTGCTGTCGTACCGCACTTCCTGACGCCCCGACATCTGCTGCCACATATTGACGCTCTCGATGACGTAATCGAACGTCACATGGCCGTCTTCCGATACTTCATGCACGTTCCAGGCTTTGACCGACACGCTCCGCGTCCTGGCCGTCTCGGTGACGCCTTGGATCGTTGTTTCCAGGGAGACCAGGTGCGTCACTCGAGTGCGAAAGAGTTCGCCGGGAGAAAACTGATACTGCAACAAGTGTTTTTCGGCGGTGCCTTGGTCGGCGAACAGCGCCGAGACACAAAACAAAACCACCAGGGACGACAACGCGACGAAAGAG
>REEF01000750.1 GCA_007695205.1 Planctomycetaceae bacterium | reverse complement strand
TTCCGGTCTCGGAGAGACCGGGCCACGTGGAGTCCACGGGGTCGGGAGTTGTTTTCGGGCAAGCGCGTTCCATATGGTTGCTCGCCACCCGAAAACGACTCCCGACCCCTTCCCTCCGCGCTGGAGTTCACGCTTCAGCGCGGGGGCACGACGGAAGAAACACGCTGAATCGTGAACTCCAACGAAAACGAATCCCGACCCCGTTCGCGTTCGCGTTGCGTGCCACCAAACCAAATCCGACGCCTATTGTTTTGTCGGTCCTTGATCCCCGGCCCCATCTGTTGCTGCGGACAGTTCGCAAGGACGTCGAAGGGGGTTCCAGCGATAGCTCCACTCGCTAGAATGCGGGGCTGCTGGTCTGGCGATTGTGGTGACTCCAAGATTTAGCGGGGACACTCGCGATGTAAAGCACGGGTGATTTGCGCGCCCGTCCGATTCAAGGGGGTGGTCATCATCGCGGGCCAAGGGGGGGCGAGCGTTTCCCGCACACGACGCTGAAAACGTTCGGCGGCTTCGTTGTCAGGCTGCAGCGCGAACAGCGTGGGGCCCCAGGAACTCTGGCCGACCCCCCGCACCTCCAGGGCCCGGATCGTGTCGACCAATCGCTCCAGGTAGGGGCCGTTGTACGGTCCGCCTTGGATCGAAGCAAAGCACTGGCCGGCAAGGCGTCCGTAACGATAAACGCTCTCGCTAAAGGCCTCGAAATCCCCGCTCGCCGCCGCCGGCACCGTGCGTAAACGAATTTCGTCGACCAGCCGTTCGGTCGTGTTGCCAGGTACCGGCGGCAGCTTGGCAAACGCCTGCTGTTCGGCCGGCCCGGACAGTCCGCTGCTGACCTCGGGCTGGACCAATACCACGCACCACGGTGCGGGCAGTTCTAGGCGGCAGTCCAGCGGTGCGATCGGTTCGCCCGGCAGCTTGCCTCGTTCGACGATCAATCCGCCTTGGACAAAGCCATACGTTCCCACCGCCGACCGCAAGCCTCGACCGACGCTCATCGCCAGCTCGACCGCTGTCGTCTTCTCGACCCGATGCATGGCGTTCAAGCCGGCGGCCACAGACAACGCCAATTGGGTGCCGGTACCCAGCCCCACATGTTGCGGCGGCGCGTCTTCGATCAGGATACGGCATGCGGGCAATTCGGCCCGGCCGTGAAATCGGGCCCAGCGGCTGACAAATTCGCCAACTCGGCGCGCCAACGACTGAAAATCGTCGCGCTGCGGCACCGTCCTACAGGTATCGGACACCTGAGAAGCGATGACAAAATGCGAAGCTTTCGTGATCCGCAAACGGACCGCAGGGTGGTCGATCATCATCCCGATGCCGCCGAATTGGCGTCCGGTGTCGTGGCCAAAAGACAGCAAGCCAAAATGCAGTCGACTGGGCGCGGTCACCTGGACTTCCTGGGCCAGGCAGTCCTGCGTCTTGGACGCGTTCGCATCGCCAACGGTTCTCGAGCGATCGCCGATCGAATCCATCGGTTTACGCCCCTTTCCCCATCGAACTATCTTGCAAGGCCTGCCGCACATAGTGGTCCAGGAACTCGAACGCCTTGCGTTCCTGAGGCCCGCCTGTCTTGTCGACCAGCACGGCCAGTCGACGGAAATCCTGCAAGATCTGCTCGGGTGGCAGGAATCGGATGCGAGTTGCCAGGATCGACGCTTCTACCACCGCATGTTTCGCTCGGTTCCACCCAAAAAAGTCCCGGATACGCCCCTTCGCTACCACGCGACAGGCGATCGTTGTCCGCTCGGCACGGTCATCCAGCGAACTGACTTCGAATTCGTACCAGCGGCATGCTTCGGCCAAAACCCAACCCTGCACCACTTTGGCCTTGACCAACTTGGGCAGCGGATCCAACTGATGCACGGCGGATTGAGCCAGCAGATAGACGTCATCGGTGACGTGCAGCACGCCTTGCCCGACACGTTTGAGGTTCCGGTAGGTGCGCGACGAGATGTAGGGCCGCAGCACGAATTGCGTGATCTGTTGGTCGACCAGCGGCCCCATCGGCGAGATGTTCGCGTCGCCATCGGAGTTGACGGTCGTGACAATACCTTCCAGGATCACATGACTCTCGTTGTCGACTAAAGGATCTGCTTGCAGAAAACGCCTTCCGCTGGGCTTTCCGAGTTCAGACCCCTGCATTATGACCGGTTCCGCCGGTTTCGGGAACGGTGCTTCGTTGGATCGGATTTGCTTCGGGCAAAGATTCGGGGATTCGTAGCCCGGCCAAGCTAAGGAACTGAGCCAGCAGGGCATAGCCGTCGCTGGTCAAGATCGATTCGGGATGAAATTGGACGCCCACGGTCAGATACTGACGGTGCCGCAAGGCCATGACGGTGCCGTCGGCCGTTCGTGCGGATACTTCCAGGCAACCGGGCAGGGTGGCTTGGTCGACGACCAACGAATGGTACCGGCAGGCCGTCAGTGGTTGAGGCAGATGGGCGAACACGCCTCGACCGTCATGAAAAACTTGACTCGTTCGACCGTGCATCGGCTGGCCACGGACCACTTGCCCACCAAAGGCGGTGGCGATCGCCTGGTGCCCCAGACAAACGCCCAGGATCGGGACGGTCGCATGCAGTTGCTGGACCAGCTCGATCGATATCCCGGCTTCGGCCGGCGTACAGGGGCCGGGCGATAAGATCAGTGCCTCGGGGTGCAGCCGCCTCACATCGCCCAGCGTGATCGCGTCGTTGCGCACGACACGGGTGACTTGCCCCAATTGGACCAAGTAGCGAGCCAGGTTGTGGACGAAACTGTCGTAGTTGTCTATCAGCAGGATCACTGCAGAGCCCGGATCAATCCAGTGGCCTTGTGCCACGTTTCTTCGTATTCTCGGCTTGGGTCGGATTGGGCGACAATACCGCCCCCCACAGGAAGCTGCCACCAGCCTCGACCCGCCGTGATGGTGCGTATCAGGATACTCAGATCCGTCGTGCCGTCAAAGCCGAGGTAACCCAACGAACCACAGTAGGCGCCGCGAGCGGTCGGTTCCAATTCGGCGATGATCTGCATGGCTCGAACCTTGGGCGCTCCGGTGATCGAACCGCCCGGAAACGAGGTCCGCAGCAGATCCAGTACCGTCGCCTCGGGACGCAAGGTGCCGGTTACCACCGAGACCAGATGCTGGATGTAGGGATAGATCTCTAATCCGCACAACTGCGGGACGCCAATGCTATCGGGCAAGCAGACGGGCGAGAGGTCGTTGCGCAGCAGATCCACGATCATCACATTCTCCGCGCGATCCTTCTCGCTCTGCTGCAAGTCATCGGCGGCGTAAAGATCGGCTTCGGGACGCCCCATCCGCCGACGCGTTCCTTTGATGGGCCGCGTCTCGACTCGGCCCTGCCGAACCGAAAGGAATCGCTCGGGCGAAGCACTGACGATCTGGAAATCGCCCAAGTCGAAGTATCCGGCGAACGGAGCGGCGTTGCGACGCCGCAGACGCAGGTACAATCGGGCGGCCTGGTCGACCGCAGGGTACAGCAGCCGTTGCGCCAAATTGACTTGGAAAACATCGCCCGCGAGGATATAATCGACCACGCGTTTGACGGTTTGACGGTAATCGTCCGCAGCAAAGTTGCTGGTCAAACCCTCCAGTCCCGGAACAGGGAATTGTGGCGCCAACTGGTCATGCACCACCGGACCAAATGCACCGTTGCCGTTGTCGATGTGCGCCGGAGGAACCATCGGAGCATGTGGTTTCGCGTCCAGCCAACCGCGAAACTCGTCGGCTCGCTGACGTGCGCGCCCAGCACGCCGCTGCGGTTCTTGTTCGGGCAAGCCCTGCGAGACGATCCACGCACGATCGGTCAGGTGATCGATCGCCAACACGACATCGTACAATCCGACCGCCAGAGCGGGTACCGCAAATTCATCGAATCGAGGACGAGCGATGCGTTCCAAACTGCGATGCAGGTCATAGCCCAGCAACCCGGCCGCTCCGCCTTGGAACGGAGGCAAATCGTCTTGTCGCTGGGTGCGATAACGATCCAGCCGAACCGCCAGTTCGGCCAACGCGTCCCGACCATCCGCCGCGACTTCCACATACTCGAACGGATCGGCGGCCAGGAATGAATAACGTCCAAGCTGGGGGTGTCGCTGAGCGCTGTCCAGGAACAGCGCATGAGGCCGACCGGCCAAAGCCAAAAAGGCTTGTTCCATGTCCGGGACGCCGGGCAGTTCGATTACAAAAGGGGAAAAATCGGCCAAATGCATCCTTTCCACTCAGATGCTCACGACTTTCGGTTGCGATGCGTCTGCTCGGGGACGGTCAGATACCCCCAGTCCAACGCTTCGTCCTGGCGATACTCTTTGTCCAACGTCAACGCTGTTGTTGCCTTAGCCAGCTCGTATCCCAGGTAAAAGGCGTGCGAAGCATCCAGGTTGTCGGGTGATGTTTCCAGCAATTGGGCGAACAACCGAAAAGCGTCGGATCCCTTCAGGTGGACTCGGGAATTGAACAAATGGATGAGGCCGTCTTCCGCCAGGATGCGATAGTTCTTGTCCTTGATGCTGGCTGCCAACTGGTCTAGTTGTTGGGTGCCGTAACGGTGGACTCGCGGGTCGCGCAACAACACCAGTTGAGATTCCAGACGCTTCGGAGGAACGCCGTGACGCACCGCGTAGTGTACCAGACGACGCGCCAGATCGCATTCGCGGACGGAACTTCGAGCCCAATTGATGACTTGTGTGGTCAGCACGCTGCGGATGCCCAGTTCCTGGCAGATCCCCAAAAGCAGCACATTGATCGCTGCCGAATCAGCATCGGTCAATTCGGTCAGGTTCCCGATCCCCATCATCATCTCGGCTGGCGGATAACGTCGTCGTACTTCCGCGTAGCGGTTCAGACTGGCCGCAAATCCACAACCGATCGGCTCCAGGATCGGGTCGATCCGCAGCGGTACCCCAGCAGTGCTGAGCGCCTCGATCGTCTGGTCCAATCCTGCCAGCGAGGTAAAATCGTCCGGGACCACCACGACCTCGCAACCCCAGTCGACGGCCGCCCTCCAGTTGCTCGAATTCACCGACAGCACCAGCCGCGCACCGGCTCGCACAGCGGCTTCGACCTCTACCGAGTTCCAGCTATCGATCGAAACATGGTGACCATCATCCCGCAACGCTCGCACGCAATCGCCGACCCCCGACCACGGATCGCCCGGTTCGCAACCGACGTCGATCCAGTCGGCACCCGCTTCGGCCAACTGACGAGCTTGCTGGCGGATGGCTTCCAACGTCAGACGCGGCGCATGATTGATCTCGGCCAGGATCTGAATGTCATGGTCGCCGTAATCCTCGGCGCGGCCCCCTGCCTGGCCGAAGTGTTCTGGCAGTTGACGCAAGTCTTTCGGCCCCAACTCGACCGGCACCTGGCAGCGTAGTTGGAGCGGTTGCAGATCGCCATGGCAATACCCGGGCAAGATCACACGCGTGGTCTCCGGCGGCAATTCGATCCGCCGCGCGATCCAGGTCGGCGTCATCAACGCGGCGACGGTGATGGGCATCACTCCGATGGAATAATCGAATCCGACTTGATCGGCGATCCGCTGGACCGTTTCCTGCAACGCCGCTTGGGCGAGTCGTCCGGTTACGAAATGAAAATGTTCGCGGCTCATGGCTCTACATCAACAGATCGCCCAGCATCTGGTATCCGATCAAAAAGATGGCTACATCGATCAACAGATGGCTGATCCACGGTCCGTACAA
Source organism: Planctomycetaceae bacterium (assembly GCA_007695205.1). Lineage (GTDB taxonomy): Bacteria > Planctomycetota > Planctomycetia > Pirellulales > Pirellulaceae > SKKK01. Next base: position 905 of record REEF01000750.1, on the reverse strand, counting down.
GGATCCGCTACGCTGGTACAGCCAGGCCCAGAACGCCCCCCCGACGGCGACCGCTACGGAAAACAGCCATGCCCACGGCGAGAACCAACCAAAATAAGTCGTCAACAGAACCACATGATGGGCCGCAAAGGCGATGCTGGAAAGAAGGATGGCCCATCCTACGGGTACGTACCGGCGCAGGCGGCCAAAGACGAACCAGCGCCAATAGTATTCCTCCAGCAACGAGTGAACCAGACAGTAAAAGACGCCCAGGATCAGATAGCCGACGAACGAATCGACCCCCAACTCGATGACCTTCTGACGGATTTCGTCTGTGGCGGAATCCAGCACGCCGCGAGGCTCGAACACGTGCTGCCACGCGACGATCATCGTCACGAATACCAGCAGCCCGAAACCAAAACCGCCGGATACGCCCCGCCATGTGGACGCGATCCAACCGAGCCGCTCGCGGCAGATCAACCCCACCCAGACGACTGGCAGAGCAAACTGGGCACTCTTGCCCACGATCGCCACCCCGCGTTGCAGCGCCGGATGGCCGCCAGATAGCAGGATGAAGTACACCCACGTGATCACCAAGGGCAGCACCATCGCCACCCCCAGCACGATCGGATCGCCCCGGGAGAAGGCGCTCGGCTTGCCGTTCACGACCGGCGCCCGCGACCTCGACCCCGTCCCCGATTGCCGTTGCCGGGGTTCCGGGCCCGCGATTCCATGTTGTTCGAAATCACCAGCGCCACCGCCTCGTCCCACGTAGGGATCTTGCGATGCTTGACGCTGGCGCCCGACAGATCATCATCGTCGTCCTCGGAGACATCATCATGATGGTCGTCATCCGGATCGTCAGCGGAATCATCGGCTTCCGATACCTGGACCGCCTCTTGATCGGCTTCCGGCGAGCCACCCTT
>REEF01000747.1 GCA_007695205.1 Planctomycetaceae bacterium | reverse complement strand
GTTTTCGGAGAGAGCGTTTTCCACATGGTTCGTCGTTGCCCGAAAACGACTCCCGACCCCGTGCGCGTCACAAAGTAGTAGGCACACTCCGTGTGCCGTAACCAGCGGACGGCACACGGAGTGTGCCTGCTACAATTTGCTCAAGTTAATTCTGCGAGGTCGCTGAGCGGGCAAACTGCCGGGCACTGCCGAATTCCGTAGGAAGGATATCTCATGAAACGCTCTCTGCTGCTGGTTTTCTGGCTAACGCCCGCTTGGCTGCTGGTCGGTTGGACGTCGGCGGTCGCCGACCAGCCTGCGGCGACCAACGTCGTCTTCATCATCTCGGACGATCTCAAGGCCAGCGTGCTGGGCTGTTATGGTGACCCGGTCTGTGAGACACCCAACATCGATCGATTGGCCGCACGGTCGATGGTATTCGATCGCGCCTACTGCCAGGGGACCGCTTGTGCGCCGTCCCGCACATCGCTGATGTTCAGTCGCTACTTTGGTGACCGAGGCATCTCGATGGGGGAAAACTTTATCCGGCACGGGTATCACAGTGCTCGAGTCGGCAAAATTTTTCACATGCGGGTGCCGGGCGACATCATCGCCGGAACCGATGGCCAGGATGTGGCTGCCTGTTGGACCGAGCGGTACAACATGCCGGGTTTGGAAGCGCATACGCCAGGTGATTACGCCTGCTTGAACTTGAATATCTTCACCACGGACCTGGAGAATCGCCAATCCACGGCGATGCCGCATCGGATGTTTGTCACGGTCAGCTACGAAGGCGATGGTTCCGACCAACCGGACTGGAAAGCTGCCACCAAGTCGATCCAGTTGCTGCAGGGATACAGCCAGCAGCAGCAACCTTTCTTCCTAGCCATCGGATTCATCCGGCCTCATTACCCCAGCGTCGCACCGGTCCAGTACTTTGACCGGTACCCGCACGAGGAAATCGAACTGCCCTTCGTGCCCGAAGGTCATTTGGACGAGATTCCTCCGGCAGGTATCTCCCGTTCGAATTCTCAGCAGAGCGGGATCGATCGGTTTCCCGAAAACCAGCAGCGGATGTGGGCCGCCTATTATGCCACGGTGACCTTTTTGGACGATCAGGTCGGCCGAGTCTTGGACGAAATCGATCGTCTGGGACTGGCCGACACCACGGCGATCGTGTTTACCAGCGACCACGGCTACCACCTGGGCGAGCACACGTTCTGGCAGAAGACGAATCTGCGTGAGGAAGTGATCCGAGTGCCCCTGATGATTTCGGCCCCCGGACTGGCACCCGGCCGGTCGGATTCGATTGTCGAGCTGATGGATATCTACCCGACGTTGTGTGCATTGACGGGCATCGCGACTCCACCGACGGTTCAGGGTAAAAACCTGATCCCGGTGCTGCAGGACCCGACGGTTTCGGTTCGGGACGCGGCGCTGTCGATCGTTCGCAACGGGCATTCGCTGCGCTGCCCGCGGTGGGCCTACATGCGGTACCAGGACGAATCCGAGGAGCTGTACGATATGGACGCCGATCCCCAACAGTTCCGCAATCTGGCTCGACGCGACGGCCACGAAGCGATCCTCCAGGATTTCCGTCAGCGGTTACAGGCCATCCTGGCCGACGCGCCGCCGCCAGCTCCGAAGAAAGCGAAGCCAAAGGGACCATCATGAACGGGATACATTTCGGGCTGATCTTGCTGATGGCCGGTGTTGGCCAATCTGCGGATTCCGCATCCAAACCGCACATCGTGCTGGTCATGGCCGATGACATGGGCTGGGGGCAGACCGGCTACCGCGGGCACCCCATCTTGCAGACGCCACATCTGGATGCGATGGCCAACGCCGGGCTCAGGTTCGAACGTTTCTACGCTGGTTCGCCCGTCTGTTCCCCGACGCGGGCCAGTGTATTGACGGGGCGAGCCAACGATCGGACGGGCGTGTTGGCGCATGGTTACGCGTTGCGGCAGCAGGAGCGGACCATCGCTCAGGCCTTGCAGCGATCCGGCTATGTCACCGCGCACTTCGGGAAATGGCATCTGAACGCTTTGCGCGGTCCCGGCGCCCCCATCCTGGCCTCGGATGATTATCACCCCGGTCGGTTCGGCTTCGATCATTGGGTTTCCGTGACGAATTTCTACGACATGGATCCCTTGATGAGCCGTAATGGTCAGATCGAAGCCTTTGAGGGAGATTCGTCCGAAATCGCCGTCGAAGAAGCGATCGAGTTCTTTAAGCAGCATCGGGACAGTGGACGGCCGTTACTGGCGGTCATCTGGTACGGCACGCCTCACAGCCCTTTTCGAGCGTTCCCTGAAGACGTGGCCCCATTCACTGACTTGGACCAGGATTCGGCTCACCATCACGGCGAACTGGTCGCCATGGATCGCAGCATCGGTACCTTGCGGCACGCGTTGCGACGGCTGGAGATGGCCGACAACACGTTGCTGGTCTTTTGCAGCGACAACGGCGGCCTGCCGAGAATCCAACCGGAAACCGTGGGCGGTTTGCGAGGTTTCAAGGGCTCGGTTTATGAAGGCGGTTTGCGCGTGCCAGGGATCATCGAATGGCCCGGGGTGATCCCGCCTGGCATCACCGATTTTCCCGCCAGCACGATGGATCTGTTCCCGACGGTCGCCGACATTCTGGATCTGCCGGACGATGTGTTCATCCAACCGGTCGATGGGATCAGTCTCCAACCTTTGTTCGCAGATCGATCGATCCAACGAACCGAGCCGATCCCCTTCCGGTTCGGTTTCCAAGGCGCGTTGATCGACAATCGCTACAAGCTGCTGACGCGCGACTGGCGAAAAGACGAATTCCAGTTGTACGATCTGGTGAACGATCCTGCGGAGACTCAGGATATCGGCGACCAGCATCCTGAGCGATTGGCGCGCATGAAGCGGCAGTGGCTGGCCTGGAGCCAGTCGGTCGATGCCAGTTTCGCTGGCCGGGATTATCCCGAGGGCGAACTGAACCCGCCCGATCCCGAACCGCAATTCTGGTACGAGACGCCGGCCTACGCTCCGTTCTTCCCGAAGTGGAAAGAACGCTGGGAGTTTCGGACGCATCTGGAGCGTCGCGGCAAGGCGAAGAAGCCGGCGGCGGCAAAACCGCCTGCCAAGAAGATCGTTCCCAAAGCGACGGCGGATCAACCGTAAGCCTCCGGATCGTCTTGGCCTCGCTGCCAAAACAACTCGTTTTTCGATCGCATCTCCGCCTCAGAGGGAAGTCGCCGTGTACCGTTCGCCGCATCGTTTTCGCGGCGCGCGCTGTGGCCGGGGGGGGGTGCGCAAGCGCCGGGTGGGGGCGCGCGATGGTCGTGTGGGGGCGCGCGTGAAGTGGGTGGGGGCGCAAAAAAAAAGAGTGCGGGCCATTGAGTGTCGATGGCCTTCGCACCCTGAGCGGAAGGGTTGGAGTCCGAGGATCAGGCAGCGGGCAGCGGGCGAGCGGCGATGCCGTTCACCTCGGTTTGCGGGCCGACCGTCACGGTGGTCGTGTGCGTCAGGGGATAACGTTGCAAGATCGCGTGAACGTCGTCGCGGGTGATCTGCTGGTACCGGTCCATCGTCTGCCGGACGGTGCGGTAGACGCGGTGCTGCAGCCAGTTGTTGCCGACCGAAAACAGCCGGTTCGCCGGCCGTTCGCTCTGCAGCACCAGGTGCGAAAGGATCTTGCTCTTGGCCTGCCGCAGTTCCTCGTCGGTCACCCCGTCACGCTGGGCTTGTTCGATGATCTGTCGCACGGTGTCCAGATTCGCCTGGGTGTCCTCGGGCGCACAACTCAGGTAGGTCATGAACAGACCAGTGCCTTGAAATTCGTACGATCCCAAGGCGGCGGATTCGGCCAGGCCGGTATCGATCAATTCCCAGAACATCCGGCTGCCGCTATCATCGCCCAGCACGGTCCCCAGCACTCGAGCAGCATATCGATGATCGTCCTCGACCGCCGGCCCGTTGGCGATCTGGACGATGTACTGCTGGACGGACGATTCCTTGTAGTACACATCCAGTCCTTGATGATCGGCAGCGGGCAGGATCTGCCGCGGCGCTTCGAAGGGTTCCCAATCGCCGCAGCAGCGGTCCAGTTGTTCGACCAGACGCGGAAAATCCACGCGTCCTGTCAGGGCAACCACGATGTTGCTGGGGCTGTAACGGCTGCGGAAATAGTCCAGCATCTGCTGACGAGTCAGTGCGGAGACACTCTGCGTGCTGCCCAGAACGATCCGACCCAGCGGGTGCGACTGGAAGTGGGCGACCATGCAGCGGTCGTGCGCACCATAGGGCGGCTGGTCATCGTACTTGGCGATCTCCTCCAGGATCACCTTCTTCTCCATCGCGAAATCCTCCTCGCGCAGCGAAGGCCGGAGGATGTCACTCAACAACGCAACCGCCTGGCCTTGGTATTCGGGCAGGAAGGCCGCGTAATAAACCGTTTGCTCCTCGGTGGTGAACGCGTTGGACATCGAACCGATCTCGTCCAGTTCGCGATTGACGTCCGCAGCGGACCGAGTCGGCGTTCCTTTGAAGACCATGTGCTCCAAAAAGTGGCTCACGCCGTTCAACTGGTCAGTCTCGTCTCGTGATCCGGCCTTGACGAAGAAGCCAAGGGCGGTCGAGTACGCCTGCGGATTGCATTCCGCGATGATCTCCAAACCGTTATCAAGCTTGTGCTGACGAAATTCCAAAGGGGATCTCCAAAGGCTTTACGCCCAAAGTAGCAATGGTGAAATCACTCGGCGGATGCGCGGCCAGGTAGCGGTTGATGCTCTCGCAGCTCAGCCCATCCAGGATACCGACCAGCTCGTCCATCGTTCGGACTCGCCCCAAATGATACCAGTCGGCCGCGACCGAGGTGCTGCGCGACGAACTGGATTCCTGCTGCATCACCAGCCCGCTCTTGATCTTGGCCTTCAGCCGCGCCAGTTCGTCCTCTCGGATGCCATCAGCCAGCTTGATCAATTCGGCTAGCAGCACGTCCAGCGTCTCCTGGGCCCGCTCGGTGCTGGTTCCCGCGTAACACATCACGCTGCCGCGATCCCGCAGCGAATGGCACGAGGCGAACACAGCGTAGGCCAAGCCTCGGTTCTCGCGGACTTCGGTAAACAGCCGGGAACTCATCCCGTCGCTCAACACCCCCACCGCACCGCGAGCTTGGAAATAGTCGGGGTGCGAGTAGGGCACGCTGGCATATCCGATGCCGATATGCGTCTGACTGGCTTCGACGGAGACCTGCCGACAGGTTTCCGATGTCGGTGTCGGGATGGCCATGGCGGCCTGACGCGGCTGCCAATCGCCGAACATGCGTTCCACCTGCGCCAGCAGTTCGGGCCACTGGACGTTGCCCGCAACGCTCAAAATCGCGCCGTTGGGCCGATACGTTCCATGAAAAAACGATTGGACATCGTCCGCCGTCGCGGCCTGGACCCCTGCGAATTCGCCGCAGGTCTTGCGGCCATAAGGGTCCCCGTAACGCATCTGCCGCAATTGGTGAAAGACGCGTTGCGGCAGATCGTCCTCCAGCGAGCGGATCTCCTGCGTGCAGACCAATCGAGCATCCTCGAACTGGTCTTCCGGCAAGAGCGGGCGCTGAACCACGTCCGCATAGATCTGCAACGCCTCGATCAGGCTGTCGGCCGGCATCGCACCGCCAAAACTCGTGTGGGCGTTGGCGACCGAAGCCGAGGTGTCGGCGCCCAATAGCTCCAGATCGTTGATGAACTGGCGGCTGTCCCGCGAGCCACAGCCACGCTGGACCATCTCGCAGACCAAGTTCGCCAACCCCAAACGCTCGCCAGGATCGTAGTTGCAGCCGGCCGGAACCAACAACGCAAACGCAGCCGATTCGAGCCACGACATCGGCTCGGCCAATAACACCAGGCCATTGTCGAATGTGTGATGATGGATCGACTGGTTTTCCATGCGTCGCAGAACCTTCCAATATGGGGTAAAGGTGGAAGAGCATAACGCGCTGGTCAAGCAAACGCAACCTGTGCTGTCTTGTAGACCACACAGGTGCGCCGGAATCCCAGCCGACGATACAGACGATGGGCCGCCTGGTTGCGAGCCGTGACCTCGAGATTCACCCAACAAATGCCGGCCAGGCGAAAGCCGGCGAGTGCTTGCCCCAAGAGATACGTGCCCAGCCCCAGCCCCCGATGCTCTGGTGCGATTCCCACATTCTGCACCGATCCGTTGAGCGAATCGGTGCGAATCCCCTGGATCGTCCCGCAGGGAATCGGCGGACCGTCCGGCCAACGCCGATACTCCAGCAGCCAGGTGGCCTGAGGAACGAATTCATGACGAGCCGTAATCTCTCGCATCAACCGCAGACAGCCCTCGCGGCTGCCCAGCGAGGGGAATACCAGGGCGTCCAGCTCTTCCGCAAAGGCTCGATATTTGGCCTCGACATGCGCCTGCAAACAGGATTCGTCCCACGGGCGGACCGTGTAGCCGGGCGGTAATTCACCGAACGCTCGCTCTAGCTTCCGCAAATCAATCTGCATCTGATAACGCTTGAAATAGGTCAAACCCATCGCCGATATGACCTTCCCGACAGGTGTTCCTTCATTCTCCTAACGCGGCCGCTGGCCGCAACCAAAGTAGGTTGGGTCTCCGACCCGACCCGACCCGGTCGGGACAGAGTCCCAACCTACA
>REEF01001008.1 GCA_007695205.1 Planctomycetaceae bacterium | reverse complement strand
GACTTCATGGCGATACTCGTCATCCTAACGGTTGAATCCTGCGGTCAGCAACCGGTCGGTGAAGATACCGGTTCGCTTTTGGCGCAGGATCGGTCAGGATGGACTTCCGACCGTACGGCCGATTTCTGCCCACCCCACGGCCGCGTCCTGCCATCCAACCCTACCCGGAGAAAACGCGATGAGAAAATGGATTGTCTTGGTGGTCATGCTGCTGGCGACGCCCGTCGCAGCAGCCGATTTCTTTGTTGCTCCCGCGGGGGACGATACGGCCGATGGGACTCGTCAAGCGCCGTTCGCAACACTCACTCGAGCTCGCGATGCCGTCCGAGCGAGAAAAGCGGCTGGCCCGTTGACCGAACCGGTGCGGGTGATCGTCCAGGACGGCCAATACACGCTGACCGAACCGTTGGTGTTGGAACCGGTCGACAGCGGCACGGCCGATGCACCGATCGTATATCAAGCGGCCCAGGGCGCTCGGCCCGTCTTCTCCGGCGGGCAGACGATCGGCGGTTGGCAACCGGGCGAGAACGGGATCTGGACCACGCATTTGCCCGAAGTCGCCGCCGGGGACTGGTATTTCGAGCAGTTGTTTGTCGACGGCGTCCGTGCCACTCGAGCGCGTGAGCCCAACCAGTTCTATTTCTACATCCAGGATGTCCATGAAGAAAGCCTAGACGATCAAGGCGGGCGACGGCCGCAACGAGCTCGGCAGACGCTGCGCATGCGGCCCGACGATTTTGCGGTGCTGGCCGATCTGGACGAAGCCGCGTTGCGGGACGTCAACCTGGTTGTCTATCACAATTGGGACAACACCCGTCGATTCCCCGACCGGCTGGATCCCGAGCAGCAGGCGATCATCACCACGGGCCAAGGTATGAAGCCCTGGAACCCTTGGCGGCGGAACTCACACTATCGCTTGGAGAACTTCTTAGAGGCGCTGGATGAGCCCGGCGAGTGGTTCTTGGATCGTGACGGCACGCTGTACTATCACCCGCTACCCGGCCAGGACATGACTCGAGCGCACGTCGTCGCGCCCGTCATCGACCGGTTCGTCGCCATCCGGGGCGACGCGGCGTCCGGCAATTTTGTCGAGCACATCACCATCCAGGGACTGGTATTCCAGCACGCCCAATGGTTGACGCCCCCCGAAGGCTTCGAACCGGCTCAAGCCGCCGCGCCCATCGAGGCCGTGGTGATGGCCGATGGGGCTCGACACATCACCCTGTCCGATTGCGAGATCGGTCATGTGGGCACCTACGCCGTCTGGTTCCGTAAAGGCTGCTTCGATTGCACGCTCCAGAACTCGCTGATCCACGACTTTGGGGCGGGCGGTGTGCGGATCGGCGAAACCGGAATCGCGGCCAATCAAGCCGAACGGACAGCGCGGATCACGGTGGACAACAATATCATCCGCCACGGAGGTTACATCTTTCCCTGCGCCGTCGGCGTCTGGATCGGACAGAGTAGCGATAATCGAGTCTCGCACAACGACATCGCCGACCTGTTCTACACCGGCATCTCGGTCGGCTGGCGGTGGGGCTATGCAGAAAGCCTGGCGAAGCGGAACACGATCGAATTCAATCGAGTTCGACATATCGGCAAGGGCTTGCTGAGCGACATGGGCGGCATCTACACCCTGGGACCGTCGCAGGGTACCGTCGTACGAAATAACGTGTTTCACGACATCTACGCCTACTCGTACGGCGGTTGGGGCCTGTATACCGATGAAGGCAGCACGGGCATCTTGTTCGAAAACAATCTGGTCTACCGAGTCAAAACGGGCGGTTTCCACCAGCACTACGGTCGCGAAAACGTCATCCGTAACAACATCCTGGCGTTCAGCGAACTGTATCAGGTGCAAGCCACGCGAGTCGAGGACCATCTGTCGTTCACCTTCGAAAACAACATCGTCTACTACGACCAGGGCGTATTGCTCCGCGGGCCCTGGGATCGATTGCAGCACGAGAGCCGCAAGAACTGCTATTGGCATGCGGGTGACCAGCCGGTCGAGTTCCTGGGCAATACGCTCGAACAATGGCAACAGGCCGGTCACGAAGCCGGCTCGATCGTCGCTGATCCGCAGCTGGCCGATCCCCAGAACGATGATTTCCAAGTGAGCCCCGATTCACCCGCCATTGGATTGGGCTTCCGTCCGTTCGATCCTTCTCGGGCCGGAGTGCGCGGCGAAGCCTGGCGAAAAAAAGCGGACGCGGGCCAATTTCCGCCGCTGGAGATCGCGCCGGAACCGCCCCCGCTATCGATCCACGCTGATTTCGAATTCGATACCGTCGGCCAACCTCCGTCGGGCGTTCAGTTGCGCGTCGAGGACCGAAGCGATCTGATCGTCGTCACCGATCAGACCGCGTCCAGCGGCTCGCACAGCGTCAAGGTCACCGACGCGCCCGATCTGCAGCATGCTTACAACCCCCACTTTTATTTCAGCGGTATCGATTATCGGGCGGGCCGAGTCCAAAACCAGTTCGATCTGCGCGTCGAACCTGCGGCGATCGTCCATTTCCAATGGCGCGATTGGAGCAGCCAACCCTACGTCACGGGGCCCGATTTCCAAATCCGCGACGGTCGTTTGGTGCTGGACGGCAAGACCCGCATGGAGTTGCCCGTCGGCAGGTGGACGCGATTCGAAATCGTCGCCACGCTGGACGAAAGTACCTCGACTTCCTGGGCGCTGCGAGTCACGCCCGCTGGCCAGCCACCCCAGGAATTCACCGATCTGCCCAACGTCCCGCTGAACCGCGTCACCTGGGTCGGCTTCATGAGCCTGGCGACCGAGGAGACCATCTTCTACCTGGACAACTTCTCCCTGACCCTGACCCAATAGAACGGTTTTTCTGTCATAGAAAATCCATCGCAGATTCGTTGTGGATATTGCGCACGGGGGTGTCCCCGTTGTCTCACAGCGTTAAAATCATCCTGTCCGTCATCCGAGTAGGGTTGCCATCGCTTGGGTCAGTTGGTCGTCGATCGGTGGATCGCTGAAGGCGACACTGACTTCATAGCCGCCGTGAGGGTACTCTTCTTTCGTGGGGATGTACCAGGTGCCGCCGTCGCCGTAGGCGGCGGTGGCGACCAGACAATCGGCCGCCATCTCCTGGGCTCGCAATTGGTACTGGACGAAGCATTCGCCCGGCAGATGCAGCAAACGAGTCTTGCCCACGTGCAGGCAACTGATGTCGACGGGCGTTTGTGCTGCCAATCGGCGGAGCCAGGCCAGCATGTAGGCGGGTCGATTGCGGTGGACGACCGGCGCGTCGCGGTTGTCGATCTGCGACTGGAGTTGATCGGCGTCCAGGCCAGCGCGAGGCGGCGGCAGCAGTTGGGCGGTGCGCCAGTCGACGCGATCGATCGGCACGGGGCTCAGATCGCGTTGGGCCGCCAGCAGTCCCTCGTAGATTTGTTGTGTGAGCGTCACGCGCGCTTCGGGCGACCCGTCGTTGTATTTGCCGGCGGCCACGTCACCGGCACAGCCGGTGAAATACACGTGCAGGCATTCAGGCTGCTGCTGTTGCAGCCGTTTGCGAGCCAACCCGACGAAATCGCTGCTGACGCGTCCATCCGCGTAAAAGCTCATCGGATGCGTCGCATAATGGTGCAGCGCGGCCAACGGCTGATCGCCGTCGTAGAAGGCGACCGTTTTCAGCCAGGGGTCGATGATTCCTTCCGGCAACGCTCGCAGCTTCTCGTCTCGGCAACTGCTGCCGCGCATGGCCACCACGCGACCGCTGTCGTCGCGAGCGACTCGCCGATTGGACGCCACCCGCTCCACTCGGCCTCGACCGCCCGCTACATGCGTGATCCGGCGGGGGCTGTCCAACGCTTCTCGGACCGCTCGCTGGCCTCGCTGCAGGCACTGATCGAAGAACTCGGGATCGACGATCGACGGCAGGTCGCCTTGTGCGGCGACGATCCGCTGGGCTTCCAAGCAGGCCATCGGGGCATTGTGCTGGTGCACGCATTGCACCGCCACGCGATCGACTGTCGTACCTGCCGCCTGGGCCAACGCTTGCCGCCATCGCAGATGCGATTCGTTCAACAGACCTGTCCAGTCGACGGCGCACAGCACGATCGGCTGGCCGGCACCCAACAGCACGATCCCGATCGCCTCCAGCGGGTCGTCCACTACCTGGACCGGCTGGATCCAGCCGCCGCAGCAGGAATGCCCGATGGGTGGGGTCACGTCGAAACGAAATCGTGCTAGACGTAATGCACCTGTCGACGACTCGGGGGTGGTCGCAGCCCGACCCGCTCGCCACGTCCATCCCATCGCCAGCGCGGCACCCGTTCGTTGCAGGAAACTTCGTCGATTCTCACGGGACATAGACACCTCGATTCATTTCGTCTTTGTTTGTCATGGTTTCGCCGCTCTGGAGTCTCCACTGTAGGGTGCGTGCATGGTGCGCGCATCTTGGTAGCATGGCTCTCCGAGCGGTGCCGTCCGACCCCGCACGGCTCGGAGAGCCATGCTACTCTGGTTGCGGCCGGAGGCCACGATAGGATCCGAGGCTATTCCTGAGGTTTCCTGATGGAAAAAAGAAAAAAGGACAGGCATCTTTTGTCACAGCGCTTCGCCGGAACATTCTAAAAGATGCCTGTCCTTTTCCTCTTTTCCTCGATCTGTTCGACCGGGAGAGCAGATTTGCCACGGGCGTCTGCCAGCGTTCTTGCAGTTCGCCGGCGGTGAGACCGCCCGGGGCTTGGGTTACCAAGGCCACGAGCGTCTCGGGTAGTGTCCCGGCGCGGGAGAAGCGGACGTCGCGGTACGCCCACAGCCCCCCGTCGTCAAATTGCGCGCCCATCGGCTGGGCGCGGATCAATCTCGGCCGTTGCAACTGGCAATCGTACATCGCGGTCGTACAGGCGAAGATGCTGAACGGACCGCCGAAATCGATGTTCAGAAAACGGCAGATCAAACTGGGCACCTCGTGTCGAGCCTGTGCCCGCACGGCATAGTTCCTTGCGGCGACCGGGGACGGTACGAAGGCCGCCGCGACGGATTGCTTGTCGTTACGCGGCTGATTGGTGAGCGGGCAGGGCAGATCGCGAGCGGGAAACGGTTCAGTGCCGGGTGGTAACAGCCGGACGGGATGCACGAGCAGATGCCAGTTGTCCAGGGCGTCCAGCTCCCACTCGCCGGGGTTCTGTTGCCGGGCGCACTCCCGTCTCGAGTACTCTGTATTCACGAAGGAAGTGGTCACCCCTTGGCTGGCGTTCGAAAAGAACACGGTGACCGATACGCCCTCGTCCCCGATATCGTCGCCGTCGGCGGCGGGTTGCCCACGCTTGACGCCGGCCCCGAAGCGGAACCGGTCGCCAGGCTCGAAACCGGCATCCAGCACGTTTCCGAATTCGTCCACGTAGGGAAAGAAGTCGATCGTCAGAAAGCGGGCGATCCCGTTGGGATCGGCATCCGACGAAAACTGGATCTGCGGGCTGGTCTGGTTGGGACCGGGCCATTGCTGGACCGTTCCCGGAGGAACGGTCGGATTGGCCGGGCTGGTCTGATAGAACCAGCCGACGAATCCGTAGTTGTCCGGCTGCTCGGAATGGACCAACAGGTTGTCCGCATTCGGCGCCACGCCCTGGACCATGGTCTGAGGCCGGCTGTCTGAAAGAATGGGCGGTTGGCCGCTCTTGGAGAAATCAAACACCAGATTCTCCGTCTGGTTCGGATCGATGTCGATCACAATTCTCTCGATCAAGACTCCTTGCAGGTCGTCACCCGGGAACGCCGCAAACGAAATCCCCCAACCATTGTCCTCCGAAGTCAGCCTGTCCGAAGTGGCATCGATAATGACCCGAGACCCGGCGCCGCCGCCTTGGACCACTTGGAAGCCACCGACAGCAGCTCCCGTACAGGACGGCGCTAGATCCACCTCGAATACGTAGTCGGGATGTTCGCCGGTGACCGCACCGAAAACCAAATCTCCAACGAAGGCCAGATTCTCGTTCGGATTGCTGGCAGCGTCGAAGACGCCCAGGTTCGTGTCGATGGAAACCGGCGTCTGGTTGATCGTGTTCGCGGCCGCATACTGCTGGCCGACGATCCGGGCCGGGTGGGTCCAGCCGGGTCCGGGGGCGCTGCCCGATTCGGCCCAGTCCTTGACCGCAGCCAGCGCGGCGGCTTCCAACGCATTCTCCAACTCGACTCGGGCCAGCCAGAAATGAACCCCCTCGACCGCCACCGCGAACAACACCAGCAGCACCGGCAGGATCAGCAAGGTCCACAAGGTGACCACCGCGCGGCGCCGACGCCCGCAAGCTCGCATCGAAGTCGGTCCCGGAACCGTTCGTTTTCTTGTCATCTGCCGGTTGTCCGCGGTTCGGAAAGAAGAAAGCCCTACAGCTCGTACCGGAATGTTGTAGCGTTTCGGACAATCCGTTGCGAGATATCCCATCCGAAGAACTTCAGAAGATTCGGCGCCAGTTCCGTGGACGGCACAAAGACGGTCACTCGCACGTAAACGCCGGATGGCGGCGGCCAGGTGGCCGAATCGCCAAACGTGGGACAGCTACCGTCACCGAAATTCAACGTGATCGGCGGCTCTCCCGCCAAGTTGTGCTCCAACGTGATCCGGCACGGCCCGATTCCGGAACTCCCGAGCTGCTGCTGGACCACGTGCACCACCCCGG
>REEF01000661.1 GCA_007695205.1 Planctomycetaceae bacterium | reverse complement strand
AAGACCCGCCAAAAGCAGAATCAAAAGATGCCCAGTTGGTCCCGAGCGTCTTCGGTCATCTTGTCGGGGCCCCACGGCGGGTCCATGACCACTTTCACATCGACCTGGCCGACTTCCTCCATTTCCTCGACCACGTGCTTACATCCGCCGACCAATTGCGGGCCGGCGGGACACATGGGGCTGGTCATCGTCATCTCGATCTTCACATCGAACTTGCCGTCGTCGCGAGGCTGCAGATCGACGTCATACACCAGTCCCAGGTCCACGATGTTGATAAACAGTTCGGGGTCGATCACCTTCTTCAGTTCTTCGCGAACCAGATCTTCGCTCAAGGCCATCGGGTGTCTCCTTCAGTCTTCGTTCAGACGTATGTAGATGTCGTCGCCATCGATTTTCACTTCGTGCATCACCGTCCCTTCGGTTGCTGGCATGGTCAGCGGGGCACCGCTACGAATATCGAACTGGGCGCCATGTCGAGGACAGGCGATCGCATGCCCGCACAATTGGCCTTCGCCCAGCGGGCCGCCATCATGAGTGCAGACGTCGTTCAGGCAGTAGAATTGGCCGCCGACATGGAATAACACCACGACCGAATCATCGATTTCGTAGGTTTCTTTGCCGGGGTCAGGCAGGTCGGTGGTCTTGGCGATCTTGACGAAATCGGTCATGGTTCAATCGTACTCCCGCACTCTGGCTGCGATCGCTCGGCCCAACGCATCCCGGACGCTTTCGATCGGGATGCGATCGAAGATCTGCTGGAAGAAGCCGCTGACGATCATCCGAACGGCCTCGCGGCGAGTGAACCCGCGGCACATGGCGTAGAAGATCAATTCCTCATCGACCTTGCCGCTGGTCGACCCATGCGTGCAACGCACATCGTCGGCTTCGATTTCCAGGCCGGGAATCGAATCGGCTCGCGCCCGATCGCTCAACAACAAGTTGTCATTCCGCTGGTAGCCATCGGTCCGGATTGCGCCCGGATCGACTTTGATCATGCCCCGCCAAACGGTTCGGGATCGGTCCTGCAGCGCGGCCTTATACAAAAAGTCGCTGCGGCAATACGGCGCTTCGTGGTGCTGAAGCGTGTGGTAGGACAGATGCTGCTTGCCTTCGGTGAACATCACGCCGTTCACCTGGCAATTGGCGCCTTCTTCGATCATGCTCACATGCTGGTTGACTTTGCACAGCCGGCAGCCCAGCGCACCGATGGTCCATTGCAGCGATGCATCTTGCCGGACGATCGCCTTTTGGTGCGCAAAGTGCCAGACGCCTCGGCCCCAATCCTGCAGGTTGATGTAGCGAAGATTCGAACCTCGCCCCATCAATATCTCGACCGCCCCACAGTGCAGCCCACTGCCGTCCGGCGTCACGCTGGCCGATTCCGACATCATGGTGGCCTGGGCGCCCTCTTCCAGGATCACCAGCGTATGACCGAAGTCAATGCCTCCATCGGCCAATGCCGAGACGGCCAGCAACGGTTGTTCGACGACGACGCCTCGCGGCACATATAGCAGATGCCCGCCGGACCAAAACGCCGCATGCAGCGCTGCGAACTTATCGTAGGTTGGATCCACCGCTCGCTGCATCAGATGCCGTTGGATTTGAGCACCGTGGTCGGCGACCAGTCGATCCAAACTGCCGAACAGCACGCCTTGCCGGACGTACTTGGCGTCCAGTCGCGTCTCTACTGGCTGGCTGTTCAGCGTCGCCGAAAATCCCGCCAGTTCGACGCCTTCGCCCAATTGTGTTTCGGGCAACGGCGTTGCTTCCGCGGTCGGGCAAGGTGGTGCGAATTTATCGAGCTTGAACAGTCGGATATCGGTGCGGATCCATTCTTCGTTTCGGGGATGCGGCCAGTCCAGTTCGCCATACGTCTGCCAGGCCGCTCGCCGCTGGTCCGTTACCCACTGCGGTTCGTCGCGCCCACCCAAAAACGCCTCGAACCCTTCTTTCGAGAAGGAGGTTTGGGGAGCGGTAGTGGTCATTGTCGTCATGATCTTTCGCGTCGTCCTTCGAAAACGTGGTGTCGTCTCTTGGCCTGCTCAGCCGACCGAACCTTCCATCTGCAACTGGATCAAGCGGTTCATCTCGACGGCATACTCCATGGGCAGTTCCTTGACCAGCGGTTCGATGAACCCGTTGACGATCATCGTGCTGGCCTCCGATTCCGTCAATCCCCGGCTCATCAGGTAAAACAACTGCTCTTCGCCGATCCGCGAGACACTGGCCTCGTGCCCGACCGACACGTTCTGCTCAGCGATCTCGATGTAGGGATAGGTATCACTACGGCTGGCCGGATCCAGGATCAGCGCGTCGCACACCACATTGCACTTGGCGTTGGTGGCGCCTTTTTCGACCTTGACCAGCCCGCGATAGCTGCTGCGGCCGCCGTTCTTGGAGATCGACTTGCTGATGATCTGGCCGGTCGTATGCGGGGCACAGTGCACCAGTTTGGCGCCAGCGTCCTGATGCTGGCCCGCACCGGCAAAGGCGATCGACAGGATCTCACCGCGAGCGCCCGGTTCCATCATGTAGACGGCCGGGTACTTCATCGTCAGCCGGCTGCCCAGATTGCCGTCCACCCATTCCATGGTCGCATCGCGATACGCCATCGCCCGCTTGGTGACCAGGTTGTAAATGTTGTTCGCCCAATTCTGGATGGTCGTGTATCGGCAACGCGCCCCACGCTTCACGACGATCTCGACCACCGCCGAGTGCAGGCTTTCGGTGCTGTACATCGGAGCCGTGCAACCCTCGACATAGTGGATCTCGGCGCCTTCGTCCACAATGATCAACGTCCGTTCAAACTGACCCATGCTTTCGGCATTGATCCGGAAGTAGGCTTGCAGCGGGAAATCGATCTTCACGCCGGGCGGCACGTAAATGAAGGAACCGCCGGACCAGACCGCGCTGTTGAGTGCCGCGAATTTATTATCGTCCGGCGGAATCACGGTCGCGAAGTAATCGCGGACGATGTCCGAATGTTCGCGAACCGCCGTGTCGGTGTCGGTGAAGATCACGCCCTTCTCGGACAGATCCTCCTTCAACGAACCGTAGACCACCTCGCTTTCAAATTGGGCCTTGACGCCCGACAGAAATTTCCGTTCGGCCTCGGGGATGCCCAGCTTTTCGAACGTGTCCTTGATCTCCTGGGGCACATCGTCCCAACTCTTGCCTTGGTGATCGGTCGGTTTCAGGTAGTAGAAGATGTCCTGAAAATTCAGATCCACCCGCCCGCCCCACTTGGGCATCGGTTTGGAATCGAAGATCTCTAATGACCGCAGGCGGAAATCCCGCATCCACGCGGGTTCGCCCTTCATCTCAGAAATCTGAGCCACGATCTGCGCAGACAGACCCCTGCGGGCCTTGAAGATCGCCTTGCTCTCGGTTCGAAAATCGTACTTATTGATCTCGCCCACGGTGTCCCGCGGGGCTAAGGTTGCCGTATCGCTTGCCATCGTTTTCTATGCCTTCCCTTAAAAAGAGGGGAATCGTTTTAGTAACGGAAATGCAACATTCAGCCATGAAATCATCAAATGCTGATCGCTTCCTTTTCCAACATGGCCTGATTCTGAGCCTCCGCGTCGGGATACGTACGGCGAATCCGCTCGTAGCCCTTGGTGTGCAGCTCATGAGCCAATTCGAGACCTCCCGTCTCGACGATCCGACCGCCCAGCATGACGTGGGTGAACTCGGGAGGATTGTGTTCCAATAGTTTGTCATGATGGGTGATGATCAACAGCCCCATCTTTTCGCGACCAATCTCGGCGATGCTCTCACTGGCCAATCGCACGGCGTCCGCGTCCAAACCGCTGTCCGTCTCGTCCAGGATCGCAAACTTGGGCTGGATCATCGCCAACTGGAGGATCTCGGCCCGCTTCATCTCGCCGCCGGAAAAACCATCGTTCACGTAGCGTCGAGCGAACTCGAAATTCATGTGCAACTGGTTCATTTTCGATCGGAGTTCCTGACGGAATTCACGCATCGGGATCAGCTCTTCGCCCTCTTTCCGCTCTGGATTTCGGACGTTGGTCGTCGCGTGCCGCAGGAAGTCGGCCAACTTGACCCCCGGAATCGCCACGGGCCGCTGAAAGGCCATGAACAACCCAGCCCTCGACCGTTCATCCGCACCCAATTCGGTCAACTCTTGACCGTCCAGTTCGATGCTGCCTTCGGTGACCTCGTAATTGGGATGCCCCATCACGGCCAGCCCCAGCGTACTCTTGCCGGACCCATTGGGCCCCATCAGGGCATGGGTTTCACCATAGTTGATCTCAAGATTCACTCCGCGAAGGATCGGTTTGCCCTCGACGGCTACGTGCAGGTTTGAAATTTTCAGCTTGTAGGTCATTGCTTCCTCTGTGAGTACAGACTTGTCTGCCTTCCCTAATTCTTTAGCTCGATTGAAAACTACAACATTCAGCGCCATCCAGTCGACACGATGACAACTGGACGTCGGCCCCCAATAACTCGGAGTACAACATCTGCTCGACACTGCAAATGGATCGATCCCGCTCGGCCAAGTCCGGATAGGGACATGCCGTGGCCGTCAAAACCGGCAGGCTGTCCTGGCTCTGCACGTCCATCGGCACGCGACGCTCCGCAAACAATTCGGACAACGCCTGCATCTTCTCCCGCAGGTTATCGCCGCGAATCTTGTCCGCGTACATCTCGGCCAAACGCTTCGCCAACCGCTGCAGCATCATTTTGCGGATTTCCAGGTCTTCTAATTGCGAAATCTCCTGCCACATGGCCATCGCCAAGTCAGCAAAGTTGGACCCGGCCTTTCGTCGACCCTTGTCGGTGATTCGATAGTGGTGCAACGGTCGACCTCGACCGTGTCGAGTCGCCGATCGCTGGACCAGTTCCTGAGCCATCAAACGATTGAGACGTTGCCGCACCGCCGTCGACGTAACTTCCATCGCTTCAGCGAGTTCCGTTACCGTCATCGCATCATTCTTGCGAAGCAGATCGAGGATAATCGTGTCGGAAGGTATAAAAGCATCGTTCATCTGACTGGGCTCCTGGATGGTCATCAAGTACCATCTACTGCAAGGTTATATGACTTAAAATCATTTTTGACAACCTAATGTTCGAAAAAACAAAGGCGGTTCAATTTTTGGTGGAATTCGACGCCGCGTTGGGGCGGTCGGGCCAGATGTGCGAGACAGGAAGGAGTGGCAGTGATGATCGAAGCGTTTGATTTTTTTCATGTGGGACGCGTGCTGTTCGGCAATGGCCGTTGCCAGGAACTGGGAGGATTGGTTCGCCAATGGGGTGAGCGGGTACTGCTGGTCACTAATGCGGGGGATGTTGGTGACGGTGCCCTTGTGGACCGGGTGATCGAGTTGTTGGAGCAGGCTGGGATGACCGTCCACTGCTTTCGGCAGCGAGGCGAACCGAATGTCGAGGACGTTCAGGCGGCATTAGCACTGGCAAACGACCAGCGGTGTGATGTGGTCGTCGCATTGGGCGGCGGAAGCGCCATCGATGCGGGTAAGGCCGTTGCGGGGTTGATGACCAACGGCGGTTCCGTCCTGGATTACATGGAAGTGATCGGTCGCGGCCAGAAGCTGACTCGACCGGCCGCACCGTGGATCGCGGTTCCCACCACGGCGGGGACGGGCGCGGAAGTGACGCGAAATGCGGTGATCGGGTGCCCGGAAAAAAAGTTTAAGGCCAGCCTGCGCAGCGAACGCTTACTGCCGCTGTTAGCCTTGATCGATCCGACGCTGGCGGTCGACGTGCCACGCTGGGTGACGGCTCGCAGCGGTATGGATGCCTTGTGCCAGTTGATTGAATCTTTCACCTCCAATCGGGCTCAACCGTTGACCGATGGGCTTGCGTTGCAAGGCATCGAACTGGCTGCCAAGGCCCTTCCCAAAGTCGTCGCTTCGGGGGATGACTTGGAGAATCGCGGCAAGATGGCCTTGGCAGCGTTGATCAGCGGAGTCACCCTCACCAACGTGGGACTGGGCGCCGTCCACGGCTTCGCAGCACCCGCCGGTGCTAATTATCCCATCCCCCATGGTACGGTCTGTGCCCGTCTGCTGCCGCCAGTGATGCAGGCAAATGTGACCGCGTTGCGAGCCGACTCGGGTGGCGATGCCTATCTGGCTCGATATGCCCAAATCGGCCGAGCACTGACCGGTACCAGCGGGTCGGATTCCGAGGCGATCGAGGCGGGGATCGGGTTCCTGATCGATCTGGTGGAAGATTTGCAGATTCCGCCACTCCGCGAATTTGGCTTGACCCCCGACGGCTTCCCGGAACTGGTCGCCCTGGCTCGAAAGGCCAGCAGCATGCGTTATAACCCGGTCACCCTGTCGGACGAAGCGTTGATGGAGATTTTGCAACAAGCCTGGTAAATGCCGTTTAAGCATCCGGCCAGGATTTTTTTGTTAATCATGATAACCCTTAATGGGCGACTCAAACGGGGGGTGTCGGGAGTCGTTTTCGGGCAGCGACCTACTATATGGCAGCATGATAGGTGCCACCCACCTATTGGAGTTTGATAGGTGCGGCGTTTGATAGGTGCCACCCACCTATCTTTCCCTTGATAGGTGGGTGGCACCTATTATTTTTCCTGCCCTGCACCCACGGTACGGTCTGTGCCCGTCTGCTGCCGCCAGTGATGCAGGCAAATGTGACCGCGT
>REEF01000745.1 GCA_007695205.1 Planctomycetaceae bacterium | reverse complement strand
CCGAAACCAAGGTAGCATGGCTCTCCGCGCCGTGCGGGTGTGGACGGCGGGGCAAGCACCCGAGTGCTTTGCCTTGCAGGCGGCGGCGGGCTGCGATACCTTGATACGCTGTGGTTGTGTGTCCTGTCTGGTTCCGAGCTGCCGCCAAACGAACGGCGGCTAGTAAAAAAAGCCCACTGGAGATCCTGTCATGAGAGCGTTTCTGCTTGCGTTGTTTGTCGGCTGGTCAGCCCTCGCAGTGGCGATGGCGGACGATTCGGATATCCTGGTCGCGGATTTCGAATGGGAGACGTGGGAAAGCAGCGGCTGGACGGTCACCGGCGAAGCGTTCGGGCCCGGACCGGCGGCTGGGACACTGCCGGGGCAGATGAAGGTGACCGGTTACCTGGGGAAACGGCTGGTCAACAGCTTCCACGGCGGCGACGGCCCGGTCGGCACGCTGACCTCGCCTGAGTTCACCATCCAACGCAAGTATCTTAATTTCCTGATCGGCGGCGGGGGATTCGAAGGCGAAACCTGCATGAACTTGTTGGTCGACGGCCAGATGGTACGCACGGCGACCGGCCCAAACACGCAGCCCGGCGGGAGCGAAGCGCTGGATTGGAAGTCGTGGGATGTGAGCGATCTGGCCGACCAGCAAGCGGTGCTGCAGATCGTCGATAACCGTAGCGGTGGCTGGGGACATATCAACGTCGACCACATCGTGCAGAGCGACCGCAAGATCGAGTTGGTGACCATCAGTCGCGATCTGACGGTCGATCGTACGTATCTGCATCTGCCGGTCCAGTCCGGCGCGCCCAAGCGTTTGATGCGGCTGATCGCCGATGACACGATGGTGCGCCAGTTCGAGATCGAGTTGGCGGAAGATCGTCCGGACTTCTGGACCTATACCGAAGTCGACGAATGGAAGGGCGAGACGCTACGGATCGAGGTCGATCGTATGCAGGCCGATTCGACGGCACTGCAGGCCCTGACCTTGGGCGATACCTGGCCCGAGCGGGATCAGATCTACGCCGAACCCCTGCGGCCGCAGTTTCACTTCTCGCCGGCTCGCGGTTGGATGAACGACCCCAATGGCATGGTGTACTACGACGGTCAATACCATCTGTTCTTCCAACATAATCCCTTCGGCACAAGCTGGGGAAACATGACCTGGGGTCACGCCGTCAGCACCGACATGGTCCATTGGCAACAGCGGCGCGATGCGATCCACATGGACCGGCTGGGAACGATCTTCTCCGGCTCGGGACTGGTTGACCACCAAAACACGACCGGCTGGGCCACCGAACAGCACCAACCAATCGTGGCCGTCTACACATCGGCCGGGGGGACCAGTGCGGAATCGCGAGGCCAGCCGTTCACCCAATCGATCGCCTATTCGGTCGATGGCGGTCACCGCTTTACCAAGTACGAAGGCAACCCGGTGCTGGAACACCTGGTCGGTGGCAATCGCGATCCGAAAGTCATCTGGCACGAACCCACCGAACAATGGGTGATGGTCCTGTACCTGCAGCGGCCACGTTTCGCGTTCTTCGGCTCGCCCGACCTGAAGTCCTGGACGAAACTGAGCGAACTGGAGATCCCCGACGGTCACGAGTGCCCGGATCTGTTCGAGTTGCCTGTGGACGGCGATCCGGAGAACACTCGCTGGGTCGTCTGGGAGGCGGCCGGGCGCTACCTGATCGGACACTTTGACGGCCGAGAGTTCACGCCCGAAACACCCTTGTTGGACAGTTGCTATGGCGCCAACGACTACGCGGCGCAGACGTTCAGCGACATCCCCAGCGACGATGGCCGCCGTATCCAGATCGCTTGGATGCGAGGCGGTCGTTATCCCGACATGCCTTTCAACCAGCAGATGACCGTGCCGCGAGTGCTGACGCTGCGCACCACGCCAGACGGAATCCGCTTGTTCATCGAACCGGTCGAAGAGTTGACCATCTTGCGGACGCGGGAGTATGCCCATGAAGACGTGGCCCTGCACGAAACGCCCGTGCGTTTGGAAAGCGGCGACGGGGAACTGTTCGACATCCTGGCGGTGTTCGAGTTGGACCAGGCCCAGACGGTGGGGATCGACGTCCGCGGTCATCGGATCGAGTATTCGGTGACCGACCAGGAGTTAACGGCGCTGGGCCGCAAAGCGCCGCTGAACGCCGAGGCGGGGCGGATCACGCTACGGATCCTGGTCGATCGGACCTCGGTCGAGGTGTTTGCGAACCAGGGTCGAGTCCAGATGGCCCATTGCTTCCTGCCCGAGCGGGATCAGCGAGAGCTGACCGTCTTCGCCACCGGCGGCCCGGCTCGAGCCCCATCCATCTCCGTCTGGGAACTCCGCCCCAGCCTTCCCACGGATCCTTGAAGTTGACGGACCTGAGCCGGAAGTCGGCGAATCCTGAAGCGAAGACCCGACCAGTACTCATCGCCCCCCTAATACCAGTATGGAACGAAAACGGTACAATGCTCTACGACTCGTAGCGTCACAACGACGGAATGTCAGGAGCAATGGGATTAAATGAGGACACCTTTTTTTACTACCTCACGCGGAGCTTTGTTCGCGGATGATTGCTTGGCCGTTCTGCGGACCATGCGTTCAGCCGTGATCGACACGGTTTTTGCGGACCCACCGTTCAACTTGGGCAAAGACTACAAGAACGGATACCACGATCGAGTAGCTCAAGCCGAGTATATGACCTGGTGTCGCCAGTGGATCATGGAGTGCTCTCGGGTCTTGAAGCCCGGCGGATCGTTCTTCATCTACGCGACGCCCGAGTTAGCAGTTCAGTTCGCGCCGATTCTTGGCGAGCAGTTGGCGTTTCGCCATTGGATCGCCTTGACAATGAAGGGGACCTATCCAAGAGGAAGAAAGCTGTACCCAGCTCACTACGCGTTGCTCTACTACACTCGCGGAACTCCCAGAGTGTTTAATCGTTTACGACTGCCGATCGAAACGTGCCGACACTGCGGAAAAGAAATCAAGGATTATGGGGGGCACCGTAACAAGATGAACGCCGATGGCGTGAATCTGACCGATTTTTGGACAGATACATCTCCGAATCGGCATCGAAAATTCAAAGTCCGTCCGGGAGTCAACGAATTGAAGTTGGTTATCCCCGAACGTGCGATTCTTCTCTCTACGGATCCGGACGATTTGATCTTCGATCCATTCGGTGGGGGTGGTTCGACGTATCAGGCTGCCGAAAAGCACGAACGTTTTTGGATGGGAACCGAGTTGTACGATTCGAGTCACATCCGGAGACGAATTCAGGAGAATTATACGTTTTCTGCGGCGCGCGATCCACAATTCGACCTTCAAGGCTTATTCTGCGATGAAGATAACTCACATGAAGTTTTACGGGGGTTCAAGGGAAAAAGTGTGTCGGCTGGGACTGTCGCACATTTTCCTTGAACTTCAGGAGATCTTGATTTCCACCGAAGTTCGAGTCCTGGACAAAAGGAAAGCGAACGGGGCTGCTTCTGTGCGGGAACTGATCGATGGCCGCTTCAAGGACTTTTCCGATTGGAAGCTAAAAAAGACAGGTGGAATCGATTGGATGAAGCGAATCCGTTACAATGAGTCCATTGTCTCCCGCATTGGCGTGGAAATCCAGGTTTCCGGGCGAAGTGATCTGCTGGCTCGGGATATCGTCCACATCCGCAACAGCCTTCAAGACAGCGAAATCGATGTGGGCGTTATCGTCGTTCCCTCGAAGGAATTCAGCTTGCTATTGACCGACCGAGTAGCCGATTTCAGTTATGCGGTTCGTTACGTCGAAAAAGAACTCCGCGAAGCCAAGACTTATCCGATCATTTTGCTGGGTATCGAACACGATGGATTGACGGACCAACCACTCCCGAAAAAGACCACCAACCTGGGTGCTCAATAGTTCGCGATCACTTGCTCGTTCTCCAAAGCTTTGCCGCTTACCGATACTCGAAAACGGCGGTGATCGTCGCATCGCGATCGGTGCTCAGACGTACCCAGTGAGCGGCGTAGCCTTCGGGGAATTCGTGGGTCAGAGTCGCGTCGGGGGGAACGGTCAATTGAGCGTATTCGACGTAGCGCCCGGCGGCCGTCACGTCCACTTCGATCGTCACGGTGACCGGTTGGTCCGAGTCATGATCTAGTGTGAGTGTCTTGCGGTCGTAGCCGGTCATCAGGTACGGATCGCTGGGTTGGCCGGCGCTGACGGTCGTTTCGTGCCACGGGCCGCCGGTACCGGTGGGTTTGCCCAGCTTCCAAAGATCGTCGATGTCGCCAACCCACAATCCCACTCGTCCGTCTTCGCTGCGGATCAGATGAGGGCAATCATCGGGATCGGCATCGTCGCGCACGCCGGTCAGCACGGTCATGCCTCGCCAGGAACACAGATCGAAAATCCGTTTCGAATGCGTCGCGATCGGCTTGATCGCTCGGACGCCGCCCGAGTTGGTTCGCGGCAGCATGAACAGGGTGCCTGCGGCATTCATGATCGCTCGTTCGGTCACCAATTCCCGTACCGAACGAGCGTACCCGGCGGGCGTTTCCTTGATCGCTCGTTCATCCCCGATCGGCAAACGGAACCGTTGATCGCCCTCGATCACCAGCACAGAAGCTCCGTCGACGGTATATTCCGCGCGACGGGGTGCGGCACGATCCTGAATCCATTTGGCCTGGTTGGCATCATCCACCGGGTGCAATTCGAGTTCGGGTCCGATCTCGTAGACACGCGAATCGGAGGCATTCCCATCGGCGTCGATATGGGTCGCCAGCATATGCAGCGTTCTCAGATTCTCGCCTCGGCCTCGCACCACGCCGACGCTGTGCGGTGCACTGCTGTCGACGTCAGCCAACGAAGCGAACAGGTCCGGGTCGGAATGTACGCCTTGGGACGGACCGTAATGGAAGTAGGCCGTGACCTGCGAAGCATCACGATCGGCGGTCGCACGAATCCACTGGCCCGGAGCATCGGCGGGGAACAGGTGAAAGGCATAACCGCCGGCCGGCACGGTGACGGTCGCCAAGCTTTTCCAAGTGCCGGTCCCATCGGATACCTCCAGTTGAAAATCCACCTCGTGATCCGTGGCGTGCGACAGGTGCAGCACTCGGTGCGGGTAACCGTGAAACAAGTAGGGGACCGACGGCTGATCGGCAGACACATCGTCGTCCAGCCACCAGCCGCCCCACCCGACCGGTTGGCCCTTGGCATGCAGGTCGTCCCAGTCGGAAAACCACAGGTTCGAATTCGATTGGCCGACCAGATTCATGTCGCCTTCCAATCCCAGTCCGGCCAGAAAGTGCGATCGAGCCGCGTCGTCACAGGCGAAGACGATCCGGCCATTGTAGTCCGTAAAATCGGCCGTGACTTTCAGGTAAGAACCGATAGGCCGCAGGCCGGAAGTATCCGCAGCGCGGAATCCGATCGGAAAATCGAACCAGCCGCCATGCATGTTGGCCAGCAGTTTCGGCGGTCGACCATCGATCGCCGGCACCACTTGGCGGATCCGCGGCCATTCGGTATGCCAGCCGTGTTGACCGTCGTAGGAGTAATCCGCCTTGGGCAACCGGTATTCATGCCACTGGCCCTCGTCGCGCAACATCAGGATCAACGAGCGTTGGTCCCAGCCCATCGACCAGATCGGGCTGTCCTGCGACGGAGGTCCGTAGATCCCGCCCGGTCCGGTCACTTCGGTGAATTGCCGTCGCCGGATCAGTTGCCACTGGTTGCCATCCCATTCGGCCAGCACGCCAGCGTCCTCGGGGCCCGTCCGCTCGGGATCGATCTGATACTCGAACGGCTTGAACCGAGCGGCAGTGCCGGCCGCACGTTCCCCGTTGTTCGCCACGACAAATCGGCCTTGCGACGTGTACGCGCCTTTGGCATGCCAGCCGGGCACGGCGCGCCGGAACAAGAGATTCACCGCCAACGACTGGACATCCACCTCGTAAATCAACCCTTCCATGTCCAGGTACAGCACCTTCCGCTCGGGATCTGTCACATGCTGGGCCGTGGCCGTATGGCGACCGTACATCTCGTCGTACGGGATGGCTCGTACCTGACGATCCGCGTCGATCGCGTAGGGGCCGATGAACAACTGCTGGGACGGGCCGTGGATCATGCGATTGGCCGGCGTTCCGCCGATACTTTCGGGTCGAACCGTCATCTGAAGCTGCGAATCGATCTCGTACAGCTTATCGTCGCTGCCACCGGGACTGTGTGCCGTGTACGTGATCAGCCACAAGCGATCCGCCCATGGTACCAGAGCGCCGATTCCGCATTCGGGTCCCGAATTATAAACCGCCAAATGCGGATAACGTCCGCTAAAGCTTACCGGCTCGGCTCGCAACGCAACGGGCATCGCCATCGCAAGGATCAAGATCAAGCAAAGCAGACCGGCGGGCGAGAGGCACTTCCAGGATCGCAACGGCACGGGGTAATCTCCTTGTTGTAGGTCAAGTATAAAACGAGTGGGCCACAACCGAACGTTCGTCTTCGATTATGAGCAGCTTTTTACCCAAAAGCAATCCACGCCAACAGCACTGTCGCCGGTCTCCGCGTTGTGGCCGGTCTCCGACCGATCGCGTTGTGGCCGGTCTCTGACCGAGCCACCCTGCTGACCATAGCGTTGTGGCCGGTCTCTGACCGAGCCACCCTGCTGACCGAAGGTCTCCTGTATCGCG